>CAMOGR010000209.1 GCA_946614205.1 uncultured Bacteroidales bacterium
GCAGTGATGGGCGCCGACCTCAAGCTCGACTGGCTCAAGGAGCAGCTGCAGGAGAACGACCGCACAGACAACATGCGCATGCTGCGCGACCGTTTCCAGGAAAACAAAACTTACCATACCTACAGCTTCATACTCGGCCGCAAAGGAGAATTCATCGTACACCCCGACAGCAGCCGCGTCCTCAAGAGCTACTTCGATTATGCCCCCAAGAACGACGACGGGAGCTATTACAAGGCAGGCCACAACATGATGGAGGGCTTGAGCGGCTCGGAAAAAATCACGGTAGACGGCCAGACGGTCTACATCTACTACTCCGCCCTCAAGAGCAACGGCTGGTCCATGGGAATCGTCGTTCCCACCAAGATGCTGGCCCTCCCCGGAGTGCTCCTGGGATTCCTCGTATTCCTTATCATCAGCATCGCCGTCATTGTCATAGCACTGGTATGCCGCATCAGCATACGCAGCGCCACCAAACCGCTCGTAAAGCTTGCAGCGTCCGCGGAGGAGGTCGCAAAGGGCAATTTCGAAACCGAGCTCCCGAGAATCAGGTACCGTGACGAAATCTGCCTGCTGCGCGACTCCTTCGAGAACATGCAGCATTCGCTGTCTGCATACGTGGAGCAGCTCACAACCGCAACCGCCCAGCGAGCCTCCCTGGAGAGCGAACTGTCCATCGCCAACGAAATACAGATGTCCATGCTGC
The DNA here is from genome assembly GCA_946614205.1 of uncultured Bacteroidales bacterium. The sequence continues at coordinate 704 of CAMOGR010000209.1, forward strand.
CCAAGACTTTCCCCGACCGACCCGACGTGGATGTCTATGCCAGCCTCACGCCGGCAAAGGCCGTGGGAGGAGACCTGTACGACTTCTACCTCCGCGACGACATGCTGTTCTTCTGCATAGGCGACGTGTCCGGGAAAGGGGTCCCGGCAGCCCTGGTGATGTCCGGAATCAGCGCCCAGTTCCGGGCACTGTCCTCCCAGCAAACACAGCCGGACCTCATCATATCCGGACTCAACACCTCCATCACCGAGCGCAACGACTCCATGATGTTCGCAACCTTCTTCGCCGGAATGATCAATCTGCGCACCGGCGCATTCCACTTCTGCAATGCCGGGCACAACACCCCTGTGGTCATAACCCGCAACGGCGCAAGTCCGCTCGACGTGGAATCCAACATCCCACTGGGCGTAGACAGCGAATGGCGTTACCTGCGGCAGAACAAAGTCATCGAGCCCGGCACCACCATCCTGCTTTACACCGACGGAGTCTCGGAGGCGGAAAACACACGGCACGAACTCTTCGGCGAACAGAGGATGATGAACGTCCTTGAAGAGTGCCGCTCCGACAGGCCAAAGGAACTGACTGAAAATCTGGCTGCTGCCATACACCGTTTTGCAGACGGCGCCGAACAGTCAGACGACATAACCCTGCTTGCAATCCACTACAAGGGATGAACGCCGCGAGTATCATAGTGCTTGCGGTGGTAGTGCTTGCGGTTGCTGCGGCACTGTTTGCAATGCACCGCCGCAAGCGGGCCGGCAAGAGCCTGTACTGCTCGGGCTGCGCCCTCAAAGGAGTCTGCCAAAAGAAAGAAATATGAGAATCTGCGTTATCGGAGGAGCGAACATGGACGTGGCCGCAAGGGCGGCGGGCCTGTTCGTAGCCGGGGACTCCAACCCGGGAACCGTCACCGTAGCCCCCGGTGGAGTGGGGCGCAACATAGCCCACAACCTCACCCTTCTCGGGGATTCCGTGAGCCTCGTGACCGTTTTCGGTGACGACGGATTCGGGAAGATGCTCCGGGAAAGCTGTGACGCCACCGGCATGGACCTGTCGCTTAGCGAGACAGTCCCGGGAGCGCGCAACGCATGCTTCGTGAGCGTCGGCGGGTCCGACGGCGAAATGCTCGGAGGCATTTCCGACATGGCGATTACCGGGCTCATGACTCCGGACTGGCTGGAAGCGCGCCTGGAGCGGATAAACGAGGCCGACGCAGTGGTGGCCGACACCAATCTCCCGGCGGAGACCCTGTCCCTGCTCGTGGGAGGATGCCTGCCGCCGCTTTTCATAGACGCCGTATCGTCTGCCAAGGTGCCCCGCCTGCGGGTGGCCCTGGCCGCCTCGCGCCTCCCGGGAAGCGGCCCCATCATTGTCAAGTGCAACCGCCTGGAGGCAGAAGTTCTGGGAGCCACCGGGCTTTCCGGAGTCAGCCGCATGTTCGTAAGCCTTGGCTCCGAGGGCGTGGAAGTGATTGAAGACGGCGCTGTTACGTCCATTCCTCCCATTCCGGTCACAGGTATCGTCAATACCACCGGCGCAGGCGACGCCCTGCTCGCCGGCATAGTGCATTGCGGTCCCGAAGCGCCTGCGGCCGAGGCTGCCGCCTTCGGACAGGAATGCGCCCGTTTCGCCCTTCTGAGCCCTTCCGCCGTAAGCGACCGCCTGCGGGAACTCGCATAGCGCGGGTTTGCAAAAGTCTGCAGTAAAGCGTATCTTTGCAGACTATGACAAAATATCTTGACATCTCCCCGGAAGTCAGGGCGGCACTCGCTGAAAACAAGCCGGTTGTGGCCCTGGAATCCACCATCATATCCCATGGCATGCCCTATCCGCAGAATGTCCGTACGGCCCTTGAGGTCGAACAGACAATCAAGGACTGCGGAGCGACCCCGGCCACCATCGCCGTAATAGGCGGCCGTCTCAAGGCCGGCCTGAGCCACGAAGAGATTGAGCATCTAGGCAAAAGCGGACGCTCCGTCGCCAAGGCCTCACGCCGCGACCTGCCGGTGCTCGTCGCGTCAGGAGCCGACGGCGCCACCACGGTGACCACCACCATGATAATCGCCGCGATGGCCGGTATCCGCGTCTTCGCCACCGGCGGCATCGGGGGCGTACACCGCGGAGCCCAGACCACCATGGACATCTCCGCCGACCTGGAAGAGCTCGCCCGCACTCCGGTAATGGTGGTCTGCGCAGGAGCCAAGTCCATACTCGACCTCGGCCTCACCCTGGAATACCTCGAGACCAAAGGCGTTCCCGTAATCGGATACCGCACCGGGGAACTGCCCGCCTTCTACACACGCCGCAGCGGCTTCAAGGTGGACTACAGGCTCGACACCCCGGAACAGCTCGCCGCCGCCTTCAGGGCAAAGCTCGACATGGGACTCGGCGGCGGAATGCTCGTCACCAATCCAATTCCGGAGGAATACTCCATGGACCCCGCAGTCATTAACGCGGCAATCGACCAGGCCCTCCGGGAGGCAGCCGAACAAGGCATACGCGGCAAGGAGACGACACCTTTCCTGCTTGCCCGCATCAAGGACATAACCGGCGGCGACAGTCTCGCCTCCAACATACAGCTGGTGCTCAACAACGCGCGCCTGGCCGCTCAGACGGCCCGCTGCCTGTGCGAAACCGAATAGCAGATGGACGACCTGATAAAAGACCTTACCCGGCAGGAGTACAAGGAAGGCTTCGTTACCGAAGTCGAGCAGGAATACGTCCCCAAGGGCCTCAACGAGGATGTCATACGGCTCATCTCGGCCAAGAAGCAGGAGCCGCAGTGGCTGCTCGACTTCCGGCTAGACGCCTTCCGAAAATGGCAGGGCATGAATGAGCCGCACTGGGGCCACCTCAAGCTTCCCAAGATTGACTATCAAGATATTATCTACTGGGCCGCACCCAAGAAAGACAGCGAGCGCCCCAGCGAAATCGACCCGGCCCTCATGGAGACCTTCGACAAGCTCGGCATCCCCCTGCGGGAGCGCGAGGTCCTTGCCGGAGTAAAGTCGAAGGAGGTCGCGGTCGACGCAGTATTCGACTCGGTGAGCGTGGCCACGACGTTCCGCAAGACGCTCTCGGAAAAGGGAATCATCTTCTGTTCCTTCTCCGAGGCCGTCCGTGAGCATCCCGAGCTGGTGCGCAAGTATCTCGCCACCGTCGTGCCTGCCGGCGACAACTTCTTCGCCGCCCTCAACTCCGCAGTCTTCTCCGACGGTTCCTTCTGCTACATTCCCAAAGGCGTGGAGTGCCCCATGGAGCTCAGCAGTTACTTCCGCATAAACGCAGCCGGCACCGGCCAGTTCGAGCGCACGCTCATCGTGGCCGACGAAGGCTCCCGCCTTAGCTACATGGAGGGCTGCACCGCTCCCATGCGCGACACCAACCAGCTGCATGCAGCGGTGGTGGAAATCATAGCCGAGAAGGGCGCCGACGTCAAATACAGCACCGTACAGAACTGGTATCCAGGCGATTCCGAGGGCCGCGGCGGCATACTCAACCTCGTGACCAAGAGGGGCCTGTGCCGCGGCGAGGGCTCGCACCTCAGCTGGACCCAGGTCGAGACAGGCTCAGCAGTAACTTGGAAATACCCCAGCACGGTTCTTCTGGGCGACGGCAGCTCATCGGAGTTCTACAGCGTCGCAATGACAAATAACTGGCAGCAGGCGGATACCGGCACCAAGATGATACACATAGGGCGGAACACCCGCAGCCGCATCGTTTCGAAGGGCATTTCGGCAGGCCACAGCCAGAACAGCTACCGCGGTCTCGTAAGGGTCAACCCCGGGGCCGTCGGAGCACGCAATTTCAGCCAGTGCGACTCCCTGCTAATAGGCTCCCAGTGCGGCGCCCACACCTTCCCCGTAATTGTCAACCATTGTCCGCAGGCCGTCGTGGAGCACGAGGCCACCACCTCCAAGATAAGCGACGACCAGCTGTTCTACTGCGGTCAGAGAGGCATAGCCCCCGAGGATGCAACCGCCCTTATTGTAGGCGGTTACGCACGTGAGGTACTGAGCCGTCTGCCAATGGAGTTCGCCGTCGAGGCACAGAAGCTCCTCAGCCTGTCACTGGAGGGGGCGGTCGGATGAACTGGGTTGAAATCGTATCTGCCGTTCTCGGCCTGAGCTGCGTATTCCTCGCAGGGCGCGGCTCCAAATACAACTTCTGGGTGGGGTATGCATACAACGCATTCCTCTTCATACTGTTCTGGCGCCAGCACCTCTACAGCGCCATGATACTGCAGCCCATATCCTTGGCAATCAACGCCTACGGACACTGGAGATGGACACATCCGGCTGCCGGAGAGCAGAATTCACGCGGCGACCTCAGAATCGGCACCCTCAGCCCCGGAAGATGGGCGGGTTTGGTGACATTCGTGGTCCTGTGCGGCCTGCTGTGGGCAAGGGTGCTGGAGTGGCTGCCGGAGAAATGGCCCGGGACCTTCGCCCCCGACCCCCATCCGGTGCTCGACTCGCTCATTCTCATGCTCACCCTTTCCGCCCAGTTCCTTAGCGCCCGCAAGTGCTGGGAATGCTGGATAGTGTGGCTGACAGTCAACATCGCAAACATCATACTGTATATCGCCTCCGGGCTGTACATCATGCCGGTCGTGAGCGCCCTTTACCTCGCCAACGGCATCTGGTCTCTCGTGAGCTGGAAACGCAAATACAACAAAAATGAATAACATACTACTGGAAATCAAAGACTTGCATGCAGGCATCGAGTCCCGCGAGATACTTCGTGGCATCGACCTTACCGTACGGCGGGGCGAGGTCCATGCAATCATGGGGCCCAACGGCGCAGGCAAATCCACGCTGAGCGCCGTACTCGCAGGGCGCCCCGACTACACCGTCACCGCCGGCAGCGTGAGCTTCGACGGCGCCGACCTTCTCGCCCTCTCCCCCGAGGAACGTTCATGGGCGGGTGTGTTCCTGAGCTTCCAGTACCCGGTGGAAATCCCCGGCGTGAGCATTACCAACTTCATGAAGGCAGCCATCAACGCCCGCCGCAAGGCCCACGGCCTGCCGGAACTCTCGCCTGCCGAGTATCTCAGGATGCTCAAGGAGAAGATGGCTTTCGTGCAGATGAAAGGCGAATTCGCCAAGAGGGAGGTCAACGTAGGCTTCTCCGGCGGCGAAAAGAAGAGGGGCGAAATATTCCAGATGGCGATGCTCGAGCCCACCCTGAGCATACTGGACGAGACCGACAGCGGCCTCGACGTGGACGCACTGAGGATAGTCGCCGACGGAGTGAACCGCCTGCGCACGCCGCAGACCGCCGCCATCGTGATTACCCACTACCAGAGGCTGCTGGAGTACATCGTGCCGGACGTGGTGCATGTACTCAAGAACGGCCGTATCGTTCGCACCGGCGGACGGGAGCTGGTGGACCTCATAGAAACCAACGGATACGACGGAATCGATGGATAAAGTTTTCACGCTCGGACGCGATGCCGCTCCGTCCCTGTTAAGCCTGGAAGAGGGCGAAAGCGCGCGCCTGACGCTCATAGTCCCGGAAGGCACGAGCGTCAGGTACAGCCTGGAGGTCGACCTGAACGGCCCCGGCGCCAGCCTCGACCTCGCAGGAGCCTGGCGCTGCACCTCGGACGAACAGGTGGATATTCATGTGCTTGTGCGCCACAATGCCCCCGGATGCACCTCCACCCAGCTGTTCAAAGGAGTGGTCGACGGCAAGGCCCGCGCCTCGTTCAACGGACTCGTATACGTCGCGCCCGGGGCCGCCGGTACCGTCGCCCGTCAGGAGAGCCATTCCCTGCTGCTCAGCTCCGAAGCACTCTGCCAGGCCCTTCCGCAGCTGGAAATCTACGCCGACGACGTGGAGTGCTCGCACGGCTCCACCACAGGCTACCTCAATCCCGAGGAACTATTCTACATGCAGTGCCGCGGCATTCCCGAACAGGAGGCCCGCGCCATGCAGGTGGAGGCATTCCTGGAACCGATTTTCAGACGCACCGGCGATGACCGTTAAGACCTGCACCAAAGTAAACGTCGGCCTCAACGTCCTGCGCCGCCGGCCCGACGGGTATCACGACCTGGAGACGCTCTTCGTCCCCTTCTACGGTTTCGGGGACACGCTGACCATCGAGCCTTCGGCTCAAACTTCCATAGAAATAAAGCGCGAGGGCGGGGTGGACTGGGACCCCCAGAAAGACTTGACGATGCTGGCCTGGAGGCTGCTGAAAGCCGATTTCCCCAAGCTCCCCAACGTAAGGATACTGCTGGAGAAGCATGCGCC
>CAMOGR010000210.1 GCA_946614205.1 uncultured Bacteroidales bacterium
GACGTTCTTGTTGGAACCGTCCTGGGTATTGGCCTCGAGAGCCATGATTTCCGCGGTGTTGGTGCCGCAGTATGCGTTGTCGGCGCGGGTTTCGGAATAGACGAGCCAGTCTTCGAGGCCCATTTCCTGGACATCCTTGAGCCAGCTGTTGTACATGGTGTTGCGGAGGCCCTCCATGTCGGAGCGGGTGCTGTACTGCACTTCACTATCTCCGTGTTCCTCGATATTGCCCTTGTTGAAGGACGTTGGTGAATAGAGGTCGAGGTTGCAGGCGCACACGGCCGCAGCTGCAGCGGCTGCGCTTAAGAGTCGGATTATCTTTTTCATTGTCGTGCGCATTTAAAAGTCAACGTTAACGCCGAAGGTGGCGGTCTTTACATTAGGGTAGGTGCCGTAGTCTATGCCCATGTTGGTGGCCGAACTGTACTGGCTCATCTCGGGGTCGTATCCGGTGTACCTGGTGAGAGTGAACATGTTGGACAGGGTGACGTAGGGCTGGATGCGGGCGATGCCTATCTTGCGGAGCACCTTTGACGGAATGTCGTACGAGAGGGTTATGTTCTTGACCTTCAGGTAGCTGCCGTCCTCCACCCACATGGTGGAACTCTTGATGTTCCAGGCCTCGCCGGCCTTGGGGATGTCGGTCTCCATGCCGGGGACCCTCCAGCGGTTCACTGCGTCCCTGAGCTGGTTGGCCGCGTTGTGCATGCCAATCATGTCCACCTTGGAGACGTTGTAGATGTCGTTGCCGTAGCTGCCGGTGAGCAGGACGCTCAGGCTCAGGCCCTTCCAGCTTACGGTGTTGGTCATGCCGAAGATGAAGTCGGGATTTGCATCGCCTATCCAGGTCTTGTCGGAGTCGTTGATCTTGCCGTCGGGCACGACGTCTTCGTAAATCACGAGACCGGTTTCGGGGTCGACTCCCTGCGCCTTGTAGCCCCAGAACTGGCTGAGGGGCTTGCCGGGCTGCATGCGGACGATGTTTTCTCCTATCGTTTCGGGGTTCACGTAGTAGTAGACCTGCCTCAGTGCGAGCTTCTCCAGGCGGTTGCGGTTCATGCTGATGTTGAAGTCGGTGGTCCACTCGAAGTCGTTCCTGGCGATGTTGACGCTGCTCACTGCGGCCTCGAGGCCCCAGTTGGACATCTCGCCCTCGTTGCGGAACATGCTGGGCTGGTTGGGAATGGAAACGCTCATGAGCATGTCCTTGGTGTACTTGTAGTAGGCATCGAGGGTGACGGTGAGACGGCTTCCCCAGAATGCTGCGTCGATACCGACATTGGTCTGGGTCGTGGTCTCCCAGGTGAGGCTCTCGTTCTTCCAGTTGCTCTTGGTGCCGAGGGTGGGAACGGCGTCGGCGTACTGGGACTGCGTCCAGTCGTAGTAGTTGGTGTTGTAATTCTGCACCCACGCATAGTCGCCCAGGCCGCTCTGGTTGCCCTGCTGGCCCCAGCCCACACGCAGTTTGAGGTCGTTGATGACGCTGGAATCCTTGAGGAAATCCTCTCCGCTGATGCGCCATGCCGCCGAGGCGGAAGGGAAGTAGCCCCACTTGTGTCCGGGAGCGAGCTTGGAGGATCCGTCGGCGCGGAAGTTCACGGTGAGGTAATACTTGCTGTCGTAGTTGTATGCCACGCGGCCGAGGTACGACATTATCGCCCACTGTGACCAGCCGGTGCTCTGGCCGCGCAGGCCGCCGTTGTTGCCGCCGTTCAGGCCCCAGATCGCATCGTAGTACTCGGGGTTGAAGTGGCTGCGGGAGCCGCTCAGCTGCTGCCAGTCGGAGGTGGTGGCTGAGGTGCCGGCCATGGCCTCCAGGTTGTGCTTACCTCCGAAAGAGTTGTTGTAGGTGAGGATGTTGTCGTAGATCATGCGGCGGTCGTCACTGCGGGTGTCGGTGGCGGTGCCGTGCTGTGTGCGGCCGTAGTCGGTCTGCACGGGGTCGAGGTAGCTGTAGCTGTGGACCCAGCGGCGGTCCATGCTCACCGTGCTGCGGAAGTTGAGATGCTTGGTGAAGTTGATCTGGGCGTAGCCGGTCATTATCATGCGGTCCGTGGTGTCGAAATTGTTCTCGCTGCGGGCGAGGTTTTCGGCGGGAGTGGTGTATCCTCCGAGACCGTAGAAGTTGTTGTAGTACTGGTTGGGATTCTCGGGGTCCTTGACGACCGCATAGGTGGGGGTGTTGATTACCGACAGCACCACGCCGGCCCTGTTGGCTCCGGTGCCGGAGATGATGCCGTTGTTGCGGTAGTTGGAGTAGGCGACGTTGGCGCCCACGGTGAGCCATTTGTAGAGGTCGGCGTCGACGCTGGTTCGCACGTTGTAGCGCTTGGCGTATGCGACCTTCAGGATACCCTGCTCGTCGGTGTAGCCGCCTCCCAGGTAGTAGCGGACCTTGTCCGTTCCGCCCGAAACGCCTATCTGGTAGTTCTGGGTGATGGCGGTGCGGTAGGTTTCCTTGAACCAGTCGGTCTGGTCGGTGAGCTCTTCGGGGATGTTGACGTTGAACTCCCTGGCATACTCGCGGTACTCGGCGGTGTTCATCACTTCATAGCTGCGGGTGACCTGTGACGCTCCCACGTAGCTGGAGAAGCTTACCTTGGGGGCCTGGTTCTTGGCACCCTGCTTGGTGGTGATGAGAACCACGCCGTTGGCTGCGCGGGAACCGTAGATGGCGGCTGATGATGCGTCCTTGAGGATCTGCATGGTCTCGATGTCGCCGGGGGAGAGGTAGGCGATGGCGTAGTTGCCCTCGCCCACGGGCACTCCGTCAACTACATACAGAGGGTCGTTGGACGATGCGATGGAGCTGTTGCCTCGGACGCGGACTGTCATGCCTGCGCCGGGCAGACCGCTGGTCTGCTGCACCTGCACGCCTGCCACCTTGCCCTGGATGAGGCCGGAAGCCTCTGTCACGGGACGCAGGGAGGCGTCTTCGGTGGAGACCACGGAGACTGCGGTGGTGAGGTCTTTTTTGCGTACTGATCCGTAACCGATGGCTACGACTGCGTCGAGCATGAGGGATTCTTCTTCGACGGTGACGTCGACCGTGCTGCGGTCGCCGACGGTCTGCCGCAGAGTCTTGTACCCCAGGGCGTCAAACACGAGAACGGACTGCGGGCCCGCCACCGTGAGGGAGTAACGGCCGTCGGCATCTGTGGCGGAACCGTTCCGGGTACCGTCTTCCAGGACCATCATGCCGATGACCGGGTAGCCCAGATTGTCCGTCACCGTACCCGACACCGTGCGCTTCTGTGCGAAGGCGCTTACGCTCATAAGCAGCATTGCGAATACAATGAGTTTTCTCATAAAATGGTTATTATTGGTTGGTGTTATATGCTTTTCCATTAATTGAAAACTCAAAGATAACACTTTTTTGTTGAGTGTTATCTTTGAGTAAACAAATTAACAAAATAACGCTATTATTGTAGAAGTGGAAGCACTATGCTTTCCATTACTGAATAGCCGGCTTTGGTCGGGTGACAGCCATCGAGGCTGTATTCGCTCTTCAGGCCTTTCGTTGACCCGTCTACAAGGGAGTCATAGTAATTGACGTAAGTGTAGCCGTTATTGTCGCAAAGGGTTTTGAGCAGGGAGTTGAGCGCGATGATATTGTCTGCCGGATTCACGGACGGCGCCCACCAGAAAGTGTTGCATGGAAGGACGGATCCTATGAATACTTTTATCCCGGCAGCGCGTGCGGACTCTGCCATGGCTGCTATGTTGTCCCTTACGAAAGCCGGACTCGCAATGGAGCCGTCGTTGCCTGCGAAGTCATTCGCTCCGCACAGGATGACCACCTTGGATGGATTCTTTGAAATGACGTCGCCGCTGAAGCGATTCTTCACAGACGTCGATGTCTGGCCCTCGACACCCTTTGCAAGGAAGTTGTGTGACGAGAAGAATGAAGGATTGCCTCTTTCGGCGTGATTCCAGAAATACGTTATGGAATCGCCGATGAAAACCGCTTCCGGGGCAGGCTTTTCAGACTCGGAAGGCACTGCAAATGCAGCTCCTGCCGGGAGGGTGAATATCTGCGAAAGGTCGGCTTTTATGTAGATGTCCACTGCGTTTCCGTCTGTTCCAAGCTGGATGTTGGGGATATCGTCGTCACCTTCCCTCAGCCAAAGGGGATAGAGAGTCTGCATGTCACCGATGAAAGAATAATTGTCCGGATTGAGATCCCAGGAGAATCCTACGTTCAGTCCCGATCCCCACGAACCATTGTAGATTTTGAATACCATGGCGCCCCATCCGGGGATTTTGCCGGCATTGCGCAGGACATACCAGTCGTGGTTGCCGTCAGACGCGAATTCCAGGGGGAAATTCATGTCCCAGTTATGACCGTTCAGTCCACCGACAATGTAAAGCTGACCCACAAGGTCTTCGCTCTCAATCCTACCGGGGACCTTGAAAGAAGAACCGGCGGGGAGTACGAAAACAGTGCTCAAGTCATTCTTAATGTAAACGTCATAATTGCCCTGGGAACCGGGATAGACGTCAAAGTCGGTATTGTCTGCGGTTTTGGTGAAGAAGCAGGTACCGGCAACGCGGTTGTAGCGGTATATGCCGCCGATTTGTTCGTCCCATTTCCCGTCCTTCCTGAATTTGAACGAAAAGTGTGGGATTTCACCTGTGGTCCCTATCGTGACCACACGCCAGTCGGGGAATCCTTCAACCCTGCTGAGCGCAAAGTCTGCAGACCAGGTTTCGTCCTCGGCGTGGTAGCCTATAAGGGTGTAATGGTCCACCTCTTCCGGTTCCGAAGTCTGGGTTGAGACGGTCAGAGGCATGAGCTTGTGTAGTGTTGCACGGTCGAGCTTCTTTGCCGAACCCGTGGACTGTGACAGGAACGTGGTGCTGCCGTTGCCCAATGTGACTGCATAGTTGTAGGTGCCTGTCGGGACGGGAACATAAGCGATGAGGTTTGTCTTGGCTGCATTGGAGAGGCTTATCACAATGTTTCCGTCGCCGTCGTCAGCGATGATGGCGTCTTTTTCGGCATCGTCTTTTCTTATTTCAAAAATGCCGCCGAGGGCCTTGTCTGAGGACACTGCAAGCGATGTCGCCTCTGCAGGAACGTCGTTGATTGTGATTTTAAGCAGGGAGGCAAGATGCCTGAACGACAGATGCCCTCCGTCCGCTTCCGCTTTCATAGGAAAGATTCTTCCTCCCTCGGCTTCTTTCTGGGTATAACCGGTAGGAAGAACTATTGTCCCAGGGTTGGAAGCCATTGCTATGGAGGCCGGATAATAAGCGGTGGTAAAAACGGCTCCGGGAGCGGCTTCGGCAGTGAAAATGCCGTCTCCTGAATCGCAGCGGAAAGTTACAAAATGCCCTTCGGAAGAGTCGAAAACGGCAATCTCGTCTCCCTCGCTCCATGAAAACTTGCCATCGTCTGCTATTGTCGCCTTTACTTCGGCGGATGGCCCTGTTGCTTGCAGGGAATATGTGACGGGCTCAACTTGAACCGGTGTTTCTTCGAGTTCATGTGAGCATGCTGCTGCAACAGCCAGGGATGCAAACAGTACCAGGTATTTTTTCATATCCATCACCAGTCTTCATCTGAATAGACTGACATGTCCTTTCCGCTGGCTTTCCCGTATCCGGAATTAAGGCTGGCCTGAAGGATCATAAACTCGGTCTTGACTACGGAGACCGAAAGTTCGGGTGCGATGTAATATATATTCTTTTCCATGGGAATATTGACTATTGTTTTGTTACTTTTAGATAGTGCCGGGCACTGCAAAGTCGCTTCCTGCCGGGAGGGTGAATATCTGAGACAGGTCGGCTTTTATGTAGATGTCCACCTGACCGTCTGCAGGGTCAATTTGGATATTTGGAATGTCATCGTTCCCGTCACGGAGCCACAGGGGATAGAGCACTCCCTTGTTGCCGATGAATCCTCCGTTAGGATTAAGTTCATTTGAGAATCCGACGCTGGTTCCTGGATTCCATGTGTTGTTGTAGATTTTAAAGACCATGGCGCCCCATCCGGGGATTTTGCTGGCATTGCGCAGGACGTACCAGTCGTGATTGCTGGAAGATGCGAATTCCAGCGGGAAGTTCATGTCCCAGTTGTGGCCATTCAAGCCTCCTACAATGTACAGCTGGCTCACGAGGTCTTCGCTCTCGAGCCTTTCAGGGATGCTGAAATCAGAACCGGCAGGGAGCACGAAAACTGTGCTCATATCGGTTTTCACATAAACGTCATAGCGTCCGGAAACGCCGGGATAGACGTCGAAGTCACAATTGTTGGAAGGCCTTGCGAACAAGCGTGTGTTGAGAGCGTGGCTGTATTTGAACACTCCGCCGATCTGGTTGCTCCACTCACCGTTTTTGCGGAATTTTATGCTGAAATGCGGGTCTTCACCGGCGGCGCCGATGTTGACTACCCTCCATTCGTTCTGTCCTTCGACGGCTTCAAGGAAGAAATCTGAAGCCCAATTGTCCTCCTGATGGAATCCTATAAGGGCATAGGCGTCGATTTCTTCGCCCGCAGCTGTGGCGGGGATATGGAATGCATTTCCGGCAGGCAGTGAGAACAATTGCCCTGAAGCGGGATTGTAATAGATGTCGAGTTCGGAACGATTGGTGAAAATCTGAATGTCGTTGCCGTTGCCGTCATCGGCTACGGGGATCAGTGTCCCGACGATCTTCCTTTCGTTCGGAAGCGTGCTTCCTGTGTAAACGTCTCCGTCGCTTTTATAGAGTTTGAAAGATATCTGGCCGAGTGAGTGGGGGGCTACGCTTGCCTTGAACCAGCCCCAGTGTCCGTCGACTGCGGCAAACGGGACAATGGAAGCCGTACCCCAGTCGTATTGTGTACCGCTGTAGGTGTAGTGGCCGATGAGGCTCTTGTCCGTCGTGGGAGGCGTGACTGTGAGGGCCTTGAGGATATGAAGCGAACCGCGTTCGAGAGTCTTGTCGGAAGTTGTGGACTTTGAGAGCATGATGACGCTACCGTCGCCGACCGAAAGCGTATAGCTGTATGATCCTACAGGTACGGGAACATAAACCGTGACGTTTGACTTTGCGGAATTTGAGAGTTCTATCTCAATGTCGCCGGAACCGTTGGATGCGAGGATGGCATCTTCGCCGTTGCCGTCTTTCCCAACTTCAAAAACGCCTCCGAGGGCTTTGGTGGACGATAATGTGAGCATGGTCGCCTCGGCGGGAACATCATTGACCGTGAGTTTGAGGAGTGATGCGAGATGGTCGAATTCAAGCACGGAACCGTTCGCCGTCGCTTTCATCGGGAAGGTTTTTCCTGCTGCTGCTACGGTCTGGGTGTAATCGGTGGGAAGTGCTATTGCGTTGGGGTTGGACGCTACGGCAATGGCGGCTGGATAATAAGCGGTCGTAAACACTGCTCCAGGGGTAGCCTGAGCTGTGAAATTGCCGTCGCCGGCCTCGGACTTGAATGTTACGAAAGTCCCGGCGGCTGAATTGAATACGGCAATCTCGTCCCCGGCGCTCCAAGAGAACTTGCCTTCGTCGGAAATGGTCGACTTGACATCTGCCGGGGGAAGTGTGGCAGTAAAGGAATAAGCGACGAGCCCACCTTCTTCGACAGGTAAGACTGCAGGCTCTTTGGCGCATCCGGCTATAATTGCCAGAAGGGCGAGGATGGTTGGAAATTTCTTCATATTATTAATTATCGATTACCAAATTTCATTGTCAGTTACCAACATGTCTTCTCCATCACCGGAGGTCAGACTGTCAGCAAGCAGAAATGCTTCCGGCACGGATTCTACGGCCGAGATAGCGGGCAGGGAATAAGATAGCTTCATTGCGATTTATAGTGTTATTTGGGCCTTTGCCTGCAAGTTTAGGCTTTTTTTCACTATGTCTCGCCCAGGGTGCCTGAAATGTGGTGAATAAGTGGATGGCTATTTTGTGCATAATGCTTATATACAGTGAATTGACTGGTCGCTGCACTTGAAAAAAAGTGGTTGGAAATGTTGCGCTGATTAGCCATTTTCTTTTTGAAATCAGTTACTAATGGCTATATTCGCACAGTACTATTTATTTAAGTATGAGTTTCAGAAAGACTATATTGGAATTCTTCCCGGTGTGGGCGCTTGCATCGAGCCTGCTGTTCTCCTGCGCCGTGCCCGATGACAGCGGTTCGGAAGAGATACTCGGACGTTTGGATGGGATTCTGGCATCCAAAGATGTTTATGAAAATTATTTTCACCAGAGGATTGCAGCGATAAAGGAACTCTCGACAATGGGAGGAGACTCTTACGTAATCAACAAGAGGATTGCGGATGCCTACTCCGCATATAACCTTGATTCAACCATTCTGTATCTCGAAAAGAATCTTGAACTGTCTCGTGCGGAGGGGGACGCAAGCCGCCTTTTTGAGACGCAGATGTTGATGGCTCGCGAATACGGGCGCGCAGGAGACTATTCCGATGCGCTCGAACTCGTCGAGAAGTACGACGATGTCCCTGTCGCCGATAATCTGGATTATTCGGTATATGAGGCGTTGTATTACCTTTATGGCGAATTGGCGTATTATTCTTCCAACAAGCAGCAATGGTGGGACAAGAGGGCGCAGATAAGCGACATACTATTAACCAAAACGCCGGAGAATTCTTATAGCCGTTATAACATTCTGCGAATCCAGGCTGAATCGAATCAGGATCACGAGGCGGCTCTCGGGTATGCCATGAAGGCCCTTGAAGTGTCCCCGATGGATTCGCGCCAATATGCCGAAGCATGTTTCTTCGTCGCATCATATCTTGATGACAAAGCAGGGAAAATCGAGTATTTCGCTCGCTCTGCCATGGCAGACGTGATGTGTGCCAACAAGGACTATGCTTCATTGCTGGAGCTTTCGACGCTTCTGTATGAGATGGGAGATACCGAGCGTGCGTTCAAGTATCTTGGCGACCACTGCCTTCCGGACGCCCTCGTTTTCAATGGGAAACTTCGTCCCTGGCAGATTGCCCGCGTTTTCCCCGAGATAGAGAAAGCCTATGCTGAGAAAAACTCAAGGGTGAATGCTATTATCCGCTTTCTCATGGCGGCCTCGCTTGTACTGCTGGCAGTCCTGGCATTGCTTATCTGGTCCATGAATAAGAGGCAGAAGGCATTGATGGCGGCCAGGGAAGAATTGCAGCGCTCCAAGGAGGATATAGAAAAGAGGAACAGCGTGCTGAGCCAGATGAATGACGAACTGCACGAGTCGAACAAGGTGCGGCAGGAGTACATAATCCTGTTCCTGAAGTCCCTTTCAGAAATATTATCCCGGGACAGGACATACAAAAACCATGTCCTGAAATATCTCAAAAGAGGTCACGAGAAGTATCTGATTGAAGAAATTGAACTGAGTCAGCCCAATGAGGACATCCGGTCTTTCAACAAGATGTTCGATGATACATTCATCAAACTGTACCCTACCTTCGTAGAGAAGTTCAATGCCCTGCTGCTTCCGGGGCAGCAGGAGGAACCGAAGGGCGGCGACCTGCTTACACCGGAAATGCGGGTCTTCGCCCTTATCAGACTGGGTATTACAGACTCAGTTCAGATAGCCTCCCTGCTTCACTATAGCCCCAACACAATTTACAATTA
>CAMOGR010000211.1 GCA_946614205.1 uncultured Bacteroidales bacterium
AAGGGATGTTGAGTTTTAATCATGATGGTTATTGTTTATGTAATTTATTCATACCATGTTACTGTTGATACATCGGGCTTTACCTTGGAAGCCGTAGGGGATTTTGCCACTACGTATTCGCTGAAGTTGCTGCTGGTCACGCCCAGGTCTGAACCGTCAACCTTCACAGAACCTGCAACCTGGCAGGAACTTACGGTCGCCGAGGTGACAACGTTGCCTATCAGCAGGCCGGGGAGGCAGGTCGAGGAGGCCTTGCAGACCACGTCAATAGTGGGCACGGCTACGCTACCTTCTAAATTGACATCGGAAAGGACGAAGGCTACAAGGCCTCCGGCTGCGCCCACGGCCGTTTTGTCAACGGACTGAAGGGAGCATATGGAAGAGCAGGAAGATATGTCCGCGAACTTGGCGACACCGGCCAGTCCGCCGATTGCCGAAGAATTGACAGAGCTGTTCCATCCGCCGAGGATGGTGCCCGTATTGGTACATCCGCTCATGGATGCGACGGAGCCGGAGATTCCGGCAACGGCTCCGACGATTCCTCCGGCTGCATCCACGCGGGCTCCGCTTGCGTTGTTGGTCACGCCACCGCTATGACGGCAGAAGGTCTTTATCGTACCCTCGTTGTGACAGTCTTTGAATATGGTGTTGTAGCCCCTGTCGAATCCAAGGGCTCCGCTGTCGCCCGTGCCCGTAGTGTACCAGGCGCAGCTGCGGCCGAGGATGCCGCCTATCGTGGTGGACTTGTTGGAAGTCGCCTCGCCGTTGGAAATGCGGGTGACATCGCCATAATTCTTGCAGCCGGAGAATTCAACGCCATCGAGATATACCTGACCGCAGATACCGCCGACAGCGCTCTTGACAACGTAAGAACCAAGCACTTCGATGTAAATGTTTCCATGATTCTCGCATCCTGTAAATTTACCGGGCGAGCAGGAAGCATCAGTATCAATTTTGGTGGATGAGGAGCCACCGAGAATCGAGTGGCCTATCGCAGCCAGGCCGCCGCCGAACAGGCCTACGGTGCTGGTGGAGTTGTGGTGGATAGTTACATTTCCGTAATTCTTGCAATCCTTGAGTTCGCCGCCGTTCTCGGCGCAAATCGTTCCGAAGATGCAGCTCGTAGTGACGGTGATGTCGGTCGATGCCCTGTTTATACAGTTCTCGATCAGTCCGAGGTTCTTCTTGGCTATGACTGCATTGCCGGCTGCGCCGGAGTTGGCCATACCGCTGAAGGCTCCGTCCACGGTAATGTTGCGCACGACGCCCTTTGCGCCGATTATGTTGAAGAGAGGCCACATGTTTCCGTTTGCGGTGAAGGTGTGGTCATTACCCTCCAGTGTGCCGTTGAAAGTGCCGTTGGCATAGGCGAAATAGTCATCGACCTCGAGGTCGTTCATTATCGTAACCGTCTCGCCTTCATAATCATAGCCATTCGCTACAGATTCGGCGAAAGCTGCCCAGTCAGCCACGGTATATATGCCGCCTTCGACCGGAGATTCGGCGGAAGGATTGAATTCGACAGTGGTCGGATACACCTTGCCGGCCAGGGCCGAGAACGAGGTCGTGGAGCGCACGGTCATGAAGTGGTCGGAAGCATCTGTTATGAGCAGGTTGATGCCGCTCGAATAGGTCGCAGCGGGGATGGCAATGAACAGGGGAGTGCCCTGTACAACACCGGAGCCGCAATTCAGGGTTACGGTGCTGTAGGAATCCGTGCCGCTGCCCAGCGCCGGGATGTCCGCAAAGCTTGCGGTGAAGGAACCGCTCATCGCCTGGCCGTTGTTGGCCTGGACCCGGACGCTCTTGATTGGATCCGTGTCAGAGGTGCCGTTCACCGTGACCTTGAGATATGCCATGGCATGGCAGAAGATCAGAGAGGCGTCGCCCCTGCCGAGGGTTATGGCTGCCGCCGGGTCGTATCCGCCGGCCACATATTGCTGTTCTGCCGGGAGCGAGATCTTCATGCTGGCAGCAGCTTCACCGTCTGCAGCTACGTAACTGCCGGCATAGACGGAAGCGGGGGAGACAGCCGCATAAGGGGCTTCAACTATCGGAAGGTCGAATACGGCCTTGCGTGCATCCAACGCATCGACTTTGATGCTGTTGGATGTCTTCCCGTTGACGACAATTGCATCGCCATCGGTCCAGTTCATCTGGTATGTGGCGTCACCGTTGTCGACGAGGACGGTCTTCGTATCTTCAGCCTCGAACGCGGCATGGAGCCTCATGGTGCTGGCGTCATCAGCTGGGTATAATTCCTTTGGAGAGCAGGAAACAAGCGCAAGTCCTGCGAGAATTGTTATTCGTTTCAGTGCAGTGGACATGATAGTCATAATTTCTCTTGAGACAAAATTACAACAACTCCGTCCGACCGTTGAAAAGAAAACGGTCAATTAATGCCAAAATCGAAGCACCCCGAAACCACTGCTTGCAAGCAAGATTAACTTATTCTTTTGAGAATCAAATAAAGACAATCTCGCCGCTTCGGCGGAATAGGAACAACAATATCTTTTATTTCTCGGAGTACTCTGTGGGAGTTACGCCATACTGCTCCTTGAAGCACTTGGCGAAGTAGGAGACATTGGAGAAACCGACCGCGTAGGAAATCTCGCTGATGTTGTTTCCGTGGGAATTCTTGAGCATCTGCGCCGCCACCGACAGGCGAGTGACCCTAATGTAGTTGTTGGGCGAGGTGTTGAGAAGCTTGCGGATCTTGCGGGTGAGGGTGGAATTGCTCATGTTGAGCCGCTCGGCGAGGAAGTCGTTCGACAGGTCGGCGTTGTCGAGGTTTTCCCTGACAAGTGCGTCAAAACGTGCGAAGAACTCCTCGTCCTTCTTGGGTAGGCCAAACAGTTCCACGTCCGTGCCGATGCGGCCGCTGCTGAAGGCGTTTTTCATGAGGTCGCGGCGGTCGAGGATATTACGGATGCTGGAACGCAGATATTCCATGTCGAAAGGTTTCTCGATATACAGATCAGCACCCGCCTCCATAGCCTGAATCTTGGACTCCACTGAGGCCCGGGCGGACACGATAATTATAGGTAGATGCGAGATTTCGATGTCGGAGCGGATCTCGCGGCACAGCTCGAGTCCGGATTTGCCGGGCATGGATATGTCGGAAACCAGCAGATCGACATTCTTGTCTTTCAGAATGCGCAAGGCAGCATCGCCATTGTCAGCTGACAGGACCTCGAACTCGCTCAGCTTGGATGTCAGATATTCGGTAAGGTCTTTATTGTCATCTGCAATAAGTATGCACGATGCGTCGGATTGCGTCTGTTCCACCGGCAAGGCTTGCGCTTTAATAACAGATTCTGTTTCCTTGATGAGCGGGAGGGTGAGGCGGAAAAGGGTAATGTCCATGCGCGGGTCAAGGACAAGGGTTCCGGAGTGCATGGAGACAAGGTTCCTGGAAAGCGGCAGGCCGATGCCGACGCCATTGGCATACACGCGGTTGTCGTCGTGATACTGGACGAAGGGCTTGAATATGTCATCCCTGTACTCCTCCGGAATAGCTTGCCCGTCGTTGGAGAATTCTACGACGACATTGTCCCCGTCCACGTGCATGGTAACATCCACGAAGCTCTCAGCGTATTTTACGGCATTGAGCAGCAGATTGTTGAGTATCTTGTTCAGTGCCGCCAGGTCTGCACTGACCCAGGCGTTTTGCATCTCGCTGGTGAAATTCAGCTTGATGTTGGCGTTACGGGCGGTCTCGCTATAGTCGAAGACCATGGCATTAAGCCTTTCCACCAGGTCCACCGGCTCGGGATTGAGTGCGTATCCGTTTTTCTCAATCCTCACAAAATCAAGCAGTTCATTGACGAGTTTCGACATGTATCCGGTGCTGTTGCTCATTACCTCCAGGTCTTTTCGGACATCTTCGCCCAAATCTTTCTTGCTCATGACGCTCGTAAGAGGAGCCTTGATCAGGGTGAGCGGGGTCTTGATTTCATGAATGACGTGGGAGAAGAAGTTGAGTTTTTCCTGATACAGTTCGTCTTCCTTGGCTTTCCTGTATTCCATCTCCTCCTTTTTCCTCTTGCGGCGGTCCAGCATCCGAAGTCCCAATGAGCCCATTGCAATGAGGAGCGCGAGGGCGATCAGGAACAGCAGTACGCCGGGGACGGTCTGGAAGAACGGCTTGCGAACGGTGATGGCCAGGGCTTTTCTCGCCGGAGCCCAATTATCCTGGAATGCGGATGAACGGAATTCCAAGGTGTAATTTCCCGGCGGTACGTTGTAGTAGTATATGGCGCGGGATTGGGGGACGTCCCTCCAATCGTCGTCGAAACCGGTGAGTCGGCTCTGTACACGGGAGGAAGACGGATAGTCCTGTCCCAAGAACGCCAATGCGAAACCGAATGACCTTTCGTCGGGCTTGAATTCCAGCCTGTCCATCAAATCGATATTGGACTCTACGGGGATGTTCCTGGGGCCGATTCTCAGTTTTGTCAGAGCGACTCGGGTATGGCCCTTAGATGACGAGAGGCTTTCGGGCTTGAACCGGATGAATCCGTTGTCGGAGCCGAAGTACATTTCTCCGGAACTGCTGTTCAGGCAGCTTTTCTTCAGTTTTGTATCCAGAAGTCCGTCAACGCCGGTGAAAACCCTTGTTTCTTCAGTCTTTGGGTCGAAAAGGATCAAGCCGCTGTCGGATGCCAGCCACATCTTCCCTTCTGCATCGGATACGGACTTGAAGAAGACGTTGGAAGGGAAGGCTTTGTGGGAGGACCTGTCGTAAACCTTGAAGGTCTGGTCAGCCTGCGAGAAGCGGGCGATTCCGGAGCTGAAGCCGATGGCCCAGACTTGTCCGGAGTCGTCGAGGAAAACCGACGAAAGCTTGTCCGAGGGTAGACCGGAACCATCTCCATAACGATAATTGACCGGAGGGCTGCCGAGTTGAAAATCCCAGGAGTACAAGCCGTTGGCGAAAGTGGAAAGCCACAGTCGCCCTGAGCCGTCTTCTTCGATGGATGTTACGAAGATACCGTCGAACTCATTCACTTCCCTGAACGTATCAGCCTTCCTGTCGTATTTGAAGATGCCAAGTGTGGTGCCTGCGAACAGGTCTCCTTCCGCAGTGCGGTACAGCACATATACACGGGGGTCGTTGCGCCCGGAAGACCTTTGCAGCACGCCGTAATCCTTGACGAGCCCGGTGCGCGTATCTATGCGGCAGAGGCCGTTGAACGTTCCTCCCCAAAGCCAGTCTCCGTCTATGCACAACGAGCATACGGTAACAGATTTGAGGCCGGTGTCAAAAGGGACTGTGACGTGAGTCTGCGGGTCATATACAAAAAGGCCGGAGTTCTGAGTCGCGACCCAGATGCGTCCTGATGGGTCTTCGGCAAAACCGCTCACTCCGCATCCGGCCAGGGTCTTTCCTGCAGCCATGTACTGCTTTTCTATGTTCCCCTGGAACTTGCCGCTGTAATTCACGCCGTTTTCCAGAGTCCCGATCCACAGTCCGCCGCTGCGGTCGACGTAGGTGCAAGTAACGTAACTGCTTGACAGCGAGAAAGAATCTGAGTGGTCTGCGGAAATATACGATCCTTCACCGGTATCCTGGCAGTAGACCCAGACCCCTTTTGGGGTAGAAAGCCAGAAACGGTTCTCTGAATCGCGGAACGCGTCAACAAGCACGGAGTCCTCCGGAAGCGCAAACAAGACAGTCACCTCTCCGGTTTCGAAGTTTGCGACCGACAGCCCCAGTTTGGCGCTGGCGATATAAACGGAACTTGAATCCAGGGGGAATATCCTTTCGATTTCGTCCCCCCTGTAGTCGTTGCCCGGAAGGCCGGCGCTGCGTAGGTTCTTCATTCCTGCATCGGCCTTGTACAGGTTTACGTGGAATCTTGATACGAGCATGCTCCCATCCTCCATGATGAGCATGCGCCTGGCACCGGAAGCACCTGATTCTTTGTAGCTTACATTCGTGAACTCCTTGCTGTTCACGTTGTATGAGAAGTAACCCTGATTGTTGACGAGCAGGTGTACCGTGCCGTCGTCCGTGCATGATAGGAAGGTGACCTTGTTACGGATAACTGACCCTTTATCACTCGTTGCGAGGAGCGGCAGGAAGCGGTCGAGGGTGTAGTCATAGATGGAAACCCCGGCATCTGTTCCGATCCAGATGTTCCCTTGCGTATCTTCTACGAGGCAGTGCACGAAATCGACCGGCAGGCCGAGGTCATTGGAATCGTAAACGTAGAAATTCGAACCGTCGTAGCGGTTGAGGCCTTTATAGGTTCCGATCCACATGAAGCCGCGGGAATCCTGCAGGAAACAGCTGATTCCGTCGTAGGAAATGCCGCTGTTGGTCGTGTTGAAATGCGTGAACTGGTATGCCTGCAGGGGAAGTGCAAGCAAAAGTGAAAGAAGCGTTATGGTCAACCTGTAGAGCATCAATACAAATTTATAATAAAAAGTCCAATCCTGTTCTTCCTCTCGCGGGCATGCTCGTTTTTTGGCAAAAAATGACGCTTTTCTTTCCCCGACAGGGGAGTCGGATTCGTATTTTTGCAATATGAAAAAGACCACACTGTTTCTCTTCTGCGCCGCAGCTGCAATAGCGGTGTCATGCAGTACCTCGAAGGTCACTGATGATGGAGTCCGGATAAGCTGGGACAAAAGTACTTACAGCCAGATTACCGAAATACAGCTTACCGACGGCACGGTGGAGCCCAACCTGTATTACCCCCGCATCAAGCGTCTTCCCGACGGAGCCCTGCTGCTGACATTCATGAACGACCATCTCGGTTGGGAGATTTTCGCTACGCGCAGCGAAGATGACGGGAAGACATGGGCACCTGCGCAAAAGCTTCTTGCAAGACATCCTGCACAATCAACCGTCGGTGACGATGAGATAGTTTATGTCAATCCCGATTTCATCTGCCTGTCGGACGGGCGGCTGATGCTGGCCTATCAATGGCGCTACCTCAAGGGCTACGGCGATCTTCCCCACACCAACGAGAACTGCGGAATCGGCATAATGTTCTCCGACGACTGGGGAAAGACCTGGGGCGAACCACGCAACATCTACCGCGGGCGCTGCTGGGAGCCTGCCATGCTTGAACTCCCTTCCGGAGAAATCCATTTGTATCTAACTGATAGCCAGAATGTAGTAAACAAGATGTCCTGTCCCAAGACGTCCCTCATTCGTTCATTCGATGGAGGCCGCACCTGGCAGGGCAAGGAAGAATGCACCTGGAAGGATGTAGAGGGCATTTCATACACAATTGACGACAGGTTCGGCTACGACGGAATGGCTACGGCTGTCCTGCTTGACGACGGCACGATAGCTATGACCGTCGAGGTCTGGAGTGGCAAATATGTGGTTGACCAGACGCCTGTTGTGGTCCTGAGCCGCGACAACTGGAAGGTCGATCAGAAGAAACTGCTCGAAGAGGGCGGTCCTGCATATCCCGACAAGCGGCAGGTCAACAAGGACTTCATCGCTTACGGCCCGTACATCGCCCGCACTCCGGAAGGAGAGGTCCTGGTCAACGCGAATGGCCTGTACAAGGGCGTCCAGGGCACCTGGATACTGGTTGGAGACAAGAAAGCCGGCAATTTCGGTCACGCCACATCCCCGTTCCCCGGATACTGGGGCTCGGTGGACTACATAGGGGACGGAAAGATTATCGTCACCAGTACGGAAAAGTACACTCTTGACGGTGCTACACGCGGACGCATCAACATCATCCAGGGACGTCTGGTCCGTAGCCTCGAATTACCTGGCGGAGACGGTAATTACAAGCCAGTCGGCGAGTTCGATCCTTCGGCGCCCGGCCTGTGGTTCCTCGGGGGTAAATACGATTCGAGCGTCTACTATGACTTCGGTGCCAACGGAAAGCACTTTGTGTTCAACACCTGGGTGCTGGACGGCAAGCTCACGGCGTTCACCCCGGAAAATTCGGATGCTTCTGTATTGCTTTTCAAGCGTGCCGGATGGACATATAAGCTTGTCGTGAACGCAGCGGGCAAATGGGTCCTTTCCAGGCTCGAAAACAATTCCTGGCTTAATATTTCCGAGGGAGATGCGTCCGAGTTCGACCTTGCGGGAACCGTCAACGACGATTCCGATACCGACACGGGCTTTGCTGCGCAGGTCCGCATTCCCTGGAGCATCATAGGAGGTAAACACGTCGGGGGAGAGGTGCTTAAAGCGCATCCCGCCCACTGGGACAAGGCCCGCAGCGCCGAGAAAGGCACGCGCCTTTGGGAGGAACTCGACGGCGAGAATAGCGATTATCCGTCAGAATGGTTATCTTTACGAATCAGATGAGAAGAAGTTTCATGTTTTTTGCGACAGCCTTGATGCTGTACGCCTGCGCCAAGCCTGCCGGCGTGAGCCAGGAGCCGTTCGGCACACTGTCCGACGGCACAGCCGTAACCGTTTTCCACTTGAAGAATGCCCGGGGAGCCAGCATGGACGTGCTCGATTACGGGTGCAGGGTGGTATCGATATTCATGCCCGACAGGGACGGGCGCATGGATGACGTCGTGGTTGGTCCCGGCAGCATCGAGGCCTTCGAGACCGGGCCGGAACGCTTCTTCGGCCCGGTGATAGGGCGCTACGGCAACCGCATCAATCATTCCGCATTCGAAATAGACGGTGTGCGGTACGAGGTCACCGCCAACGAGAAACTGGCGGGAGAACCCGTTTGCTGCCACGGAGGTCCGCTTGGCTTCGACCGGCAGATGTGGGAGGGGACGGCCGTAACAGAGCAGGGGCGTTGCGGAGTCCGGTTCCACCGCATCAGTCCAGACGGCGAGCAGGGCTTCCCTGGCAACCTGGATGCCACGGTAACTTATTGGCTGACAGATGAGAATACGGTAAAGATGGAATACGAGGCCACTACCGACAAGCCTACGGTCATCAACCTTTCGAACCATACATACTTCAACATGCATGGCTCCACTGGCAGCTATGTAATGGAGCAACTGCTTAAGGTTGAGGCCGATACTACGGTCCAGAACAATCTGCAGATGTGCCCCGACCTCCTGCTTCCGGTCGACGGGACTCCGTTCGACTTCCGTGAGCCCCATACTGTCGATTACAGGCTCGACATGCCCAATGAGCAGCTGCGTATCATGAAGGGAATGTCGGCCTGCTGGCAGATCCGCGGCTACGACGGTACGCTCAGGCGGGCCGCAGACCTTTACGACCCCCGCACCGGCCGCGGCGTGCAGACTTGGACCACCGAGCCTGCCCTGCTCACTTTCACCGGCCGCACCTTCGACCCGTCCAGGCACATCGGCAAATACGGGCCCATCCAGAAATACGGCGGCATGCTGCTGGAGACCATTCACTTTGCTGACTCCCCCAACCAGCCCCGCTTCCCTTCCTCCGTCCTGCGTCCCGGAGAGAAGTATTACAGCACTACGGAATACAGGTTCTACACGAAGTAAACATTATATGAAACACATCCTCACCACTCTTCTAGCCGCTGCCATTTGCATTAGCGCTTCTGCGGCTTCAAAACAAGCAAGCGTTCCCCTTCCCGAGTACCCCCGTCCGCAGCTGGTGCGCGCCGACTGGATGAACCTCAACGGGCCGTGGTCTTACGCCATTCTGCCGGCCGGTGCGGAATTCGGCAAGCCCGAGGGCGTCATCAATGTGCCGTATTGTGCCGAATCGGCCCTGGGCGGCGTGCAGCGCAGGGTTGGCAAAGATAACGTCCTGTGGTACGAGCGCAGTTTCAAGGTACCTGCCGCATGGCGTGGAAAGAAGGTCATGCTCAACTTCGGCGCCGTTGACTGGAAGGCCGAAGTGTGGGTCAACGGAAAATACATCGGTGAGCATACCGGTGGCTATACCGCTTTCAGCTTCGATATCACCGGCGCCCTTAAACGAAGCGGCAAGCAGACCGTCCGCGTGCGTGTGGAAGACGCCACCGACGACAGTTTCCAGCCCCGCGGCAAGCAGGTCAACGAAGCCGGCGGCATCTGGTACACCCCCGTCACAGGTATCTGGCAGACGGTGTGGCTGGAGCCCGTCAGCCCCAAGGCGCACGTGCTTTCTTACGAACCTGTATGGAATGCCAAGGACAGCACCCTGCGTGTGACGGTCAAGGCTGACGGCGACTGGGACGAGGCGGCCGTGACGCTGCTTGACGGTATGCAGGCGGTGGGAACCGGCGACTGCATCAAGGTCGCAGAGCCCAAGCTGTGGAGCCCCGACACCCCTTTCCTCTACGGCCTGCAGATAGCCCTGCTCAAGGACGGGAACGAGATTGAAAGGGTGGAAGGCTACACCTGCCTCAGGACCATAGGCATGGCTTACGACCCCAAGGTGGACAATCGTCACAATACATATAAGCGCCTGACACTCAATGGCGAGCGCCTGTTCATGTTCGGTCCTCTCGACCAGGGCTGGTGGCCCGACGGCCTGTATACCGCGCCGTCCGACGACGCCCTGCGCTACGACGTCCAGAAAGTCAAGGACTGGGGCTGGAACACCATACGCAAGCACATCAAGGTGGAGCCCGCCCGCTGGTACTGGTGGTGCGACAAGATTGGCGTACTCGTCTGGCAGGACATGCCCTGCATAGGCGACCACGGCAATCGCGGCGGCAGGAGTGAAGATGTCCGCGTCCGCACCAAGAACAAATGGCCCGGTGACACCATTTTCGGAGGCACCGACTGCGACATCCCCCAGGAAGCCAAGGACAATTATTACAAGGAGTGGGGCGAAATCATCGAACAGCTCAAGCCCTTCCAGTGCATCACCGTCTGGATTCCCTTCAATGAAGGCTGGGGCCAGTTCGATACCCGCCGCGTGGTGGAATTCACCCGTGCAGCCGACCCTACGCGCCTCATAAACGAATCTTCCGGCGGCAATTTCGAACTCTGCGGCGACATACTCGACGTACACCATTATGCCTGTCCGGCCATGAATGTCTTCGAACGCAAGATGGTATGCGTGCTTGGCGAGTATGGCGGAATAGGATATCCGGTGCCCGGTCACCTGTGGCAGCAGGAAAAGAACTGGGGCTATGGAAAGGTCGTCTCCAGCGGCGAGGAGCTTCTCAAAGTGTATGACGACTTTGCGCAGATGCTCAAGACCTTCATCGGAACGGGCTGCGCCGCCGCCATCTACACCCAGATATCAGACGTCGAGATAGAGGTCAACGGCATCATGACCTACGACCGTCAGGTGGTCAAGGTCGATGAAGGACGCTTCGCGGCAATCAACCGCAGCGTGATAGAGTCTCTCTAGCGGAGAATCTTTACGGGAAAGGTAAAATAAACATCCGGGTACGGCTCGTCACGCAGCGTGAAGTGCCACCACTCCGTGTCGAGGGGCTTGAACCCGTGGGCGAGCATTGCCCTGCGTAGTATCATGCGGTTCGCAAACTGCCGCTCGGTGATGCTGCGTCCTGCAGGGCTCTTGCTGTTGTCGCCGGTGTATTCTCCCGTCTCGGGGTTGCCGCAGAAGTCCGGGTGGCTCTCGGGGCCGAACCAGTCGAAGGTGCCGCCCATGTCGACCTCCTTCTCGGTCCTCATGTCGAAGAGCGTCAGGTCCACGGTGGAGCCGCGCGTATGCCCGCTTTTGGCCATTATGTACTCCTGCTCAAAGAGCACGCTCTTGTCGAGGTCGGGGTAGAAGTACGGCTTCATCCTGACATCCTGCAGGTCGGCGGCCCAGCGGACGAAGTGGTCCACACCCTTCTGCGGGCGGTATGCGTCGTAAATCTTCAGGCGATAGCCATGTGCGACGACGTCGTCGCTCACGGCCCTGAGCGCCTCGGCGGCTTTTTTCGTAAGCAGCGCCGTCGGCTCCTCATATCCGTCGATTCTCTCGCCCACGAAGTTGTAGGTGCTGAAATAGCGTACCTCCAGTATGGCGTCAGGAACTGCGTCAGAGAGGGTTACGAAGCCGCTTGAATCGGCTTCGGGTGCTACGCCCTGTTTTTTGCAGGCGAAGAGCCCCATGCACAGCAGGGCGAGAAGAATCAGACGTTTCATTTTTTATTCTTTTACTGTGGATGCGAGGAACAGTTCGTCCATCTGCACCTGGTCTATCTTGCTCGGGGAGTCAATCATCACGTCGCGTCCCTGGTTGTTCTTGGGGAATGCGATGTAGTCGCGGATGGTTTCCTGGCCGCCGAAGAGGGCGCAGACGCGGTCGAATCCGAAGGCGAGGCCTCCGTGGGGCGGGGCGCCGAACTTGAAAGCGTTGATGATGAAGCCGAACTTGTATTCAGCCTCCTCGGGACCGATGCCGAGCACTTCGAACATGCGCTTCTGCATGTCCGCATTGTGGATTCGAATCGAGCCGCCGCCGAGCTCGGTGCCGTTGAGCACGAAGTCGTAGGCATTGGCGCACACGCGCTCCAGATCCTCTTTTTTATCGGAATAGAACCACTTCTCATGCTCCGGCTTGGGTGCGGTGAAGGGGTGGTGCATCGCATAGAAGCGTCCGTCCTCTTCGCTCCACTCGAGCAGCGGGAAGTCCACTATCCACAGGGGCGCGAAGACGTGAGGGTCGCGAAGGCCGAGACGGTTTCCCATTTCGATACGCAGCACGCCAAGACGGGTCTGGGTCTTGCGCTTGTCGCCGCACATCAGCAGGAGAAGGTCTCCGGAGGCCGCACCGCATGCCGCTGCGATTTCCTGCAGCTTCTCGGGGGTATAGAACTTGTCCACGCTGGACTTGACGCTTCCGTCGGAGTTAAGCTTGACGTACACGAGGCCTGCCGCTCCCACCTGGGGACGCTTGACCCACTCGGTGAGCTCGTCGAGCTGCTTGCGGGTGTATTCAGCGCAGCCGGGTACGGCGATGGCGCCGACGTATGCCGAATTGTCGAACACGCCGAAGCCGCAGCCCTGCACGAGGGACGTGACCTCATGGATTTCCATGCCGAAACGGATGTCCGGCTTGTCGGAACCGTACTTGTCCATGGCGTCATACCAGCTCATGCGGGGAAGGGGATTGGGGATATCTACTCCGAGTGCATTCTTGAACATCTGCCGCATCATGCCTTCGAAGGTATTCAGTACGTCCTCCTGCTCCACGAAGCTCATCTCGCAGTCGATCTGGGTGAACTCGGGCTGGCGGTCGGCACGCAGATCCTCGTCGCGGAAGCACCTGACTATCTGGAAGTAACGGTCGTATCCTGCGACCATCAGCAGCTGCTTGAAGGTCTGGGGGCTCTGCGGAAGGGCGTAGAAGGTGCCAGGGTTCATGCGGGAGGGGACCACGAAGTCGCGCGCTCCCTCGGGAGTGGACTTGATGAGGTACGGGGTCTCGATTTCCATGAAGCCCTGGCCATCAAGGTAGGTGCGGATTTCCTGCGCCAGACGGTGCCGCAGGGCGAGTGCCCTCTGAAGGGGAGGACGCCTCAGGTCCAGATAGCGGTACTTGGCCCGAAGGTCCTCGCCGCCGTCGGAATTCTCCTCGATGGTGAAGGGGGGAACGGCGCTGCGGTTGAGGATGTTTATGGAAGAAACCTTGATTTCAATATCGCCGGTGGGCATTTTGCTGTTCTTGCTCTCGCGCTCGAGCACTTCGCCCTGCACCTGGAGCACGAACTCACGGCCGATTCCTGCGGCGGTCTCTACAAGAGCCGGGTCGGCGTCGGCCTCCACTACAAGCTGGGTGATGCCGTAGCGGTCGCGCAGGTCGATGAAAGTCATGCCGCCGAGTTTGCGGGATTTCTGCACCCATCCCGCGAGGGTTACTGTCTTGCCTTTGTCTGCAATGCGGAGCTGCCCGCAAGTATGCGTTCTGTACATATCGTAAATATTTTATCAGTCGATTTTTTCCAAAGTGGTGCGGGTTACGGGGACGGAGAAAGCGATGCCCTGACCGTCGGTGGGCAGTCCGCTTTCCTTGTAGATGGTGCGCATCACTTCGTCTTTGATGTCTTCCGTCACAAGAATCAGGACCAGCTCCTTGTTGGGCTGGATGCTGATGTTGAAGAACTCTTCGGCCTCGGGGTTGGCGGTGCCGCGCCCCTTGATTACAGTGCCTCCGCGGGCTCCTGCCTTGCGGGCCGCCTCTGCTACGTTCTGTGAAAAACCTGCATTCACGATGCAGACGATAAGTTCGTGTTTCATAGGGCTATGCTTCCTTGTCTACGGTTGTTTTTTCGTTGCTTAGGAATCCGAATACCAGCGTACCTATTATGCTGGAGAGCGGCACTGTGAACGCCAGGGCGTTGTATTCGCCGCCCTTGGCTATTTTCTCTGAGAAGTCGTCGACCAGGCTCTTGGCCTCGTCTTCGCGTACGGTCCCGACTATGAGAGTACGGGGCTTTCCAGAGAGTCCGAGAGAATTGAGGATGAGATGGTTGACTCCCGATGCAGGCGTGTGGAACTGCATATTGACCTGATGTGACTGCACGATGCTTGTGTAGTATGCGGCCTTCTTGTTCTTTACTACGGCGATGAACAGCTCCAGTTTCACCGGCGCTATGTTTCTTGTCTCGCTCATTGGAAGTAGATTATTTGGTCGTCGGAAGCTTCGAGTATGCGGCGCATCGCCACCTTCTTGCGGCGGCGTACGCTCAGCACGGACTTGAAACCGAGCGACTGGATTGTAATGAGAGGGGTCATGGCCACCATGGCCACCACGCCGAATGCAAAGTCCATCACCGCCGATTCTCCCTGCATCGACATGCAGGTGCCGATTACCATCGGAAGGATGAAACTGGAGGTCAGAGGGCCGCTGGCGACGCCGCCGGAGTCGAAGGCGATAGCCGTATAAAGCTTGGGTACGAAGAACGAAAGCGCCAGGGAGATGAGGTATCCGGGCACCAGGTAATAAAGCACCGAGAATCCGAAGTACACCCTGAGCACCGAAAGCCCGATTGATACCCCCACGCCGAGCGACAGGGCCAGCATCATCTGCTTTCGCGAGACTTCGCCGCCGGTGATTTCCTCCACCTGATTGTTGAGGACGTGGACTGCGGGTTCCGCAAGTACCACCACGTTGCCGATGATGAACGCCAGAACGGTGATAAGCAGCGGATGGGCCTCTCCGAGATGCACGCCGATCTTGTATCCTATGGGCATGTAGGCCATCTCGACGGCGGCGAGGAATATCACCAGTCCGACCAATGTGTACGCCGCACCTATCAGCACCTGTATCAGTTTGCTCCAGGGGAGTTTGAGGATGATGAACTGGAGGATGAAGAATACGCCCAGTATGAGCAGCAGAGACTGCCCGACATCGAACATTTTCTCCAGGAACAGCATTCCGACGCCCTCGTCGAGGAGTGCGCCCATTGAATAGTCGGGCACGCTGTATTCCATAGTGCCGGTGGACAGCAGGGACAGGAGCAGCACGGCCAGGATGGGACCGACGGAGCAGAGGGCGATGAGGCCGAAGCTGTTCTCGCTGGCGTTCCTGCCGCCTATTGTCATGGCTATGCCTACGCCCAGGGCCATTATGAACGGAACCGTTATGGGACCTGTGGTGACGCCGCCCGAGTCGAAGGACAGTGCCAGCATCGAACCCCTTCCGCCCTGAATGAGCAGCGCCACGATGCAGAACAGCATCATGTACAGGAACATCAGTATGGACGGAAGTTCCAGATGCAGAATGATTTTGTATACTCCGAGAAGCAGCAGCAGGCCCACTCCGGCACCGACGGTGTAGATAAGGAGCTTGCCGTTCATCAGAGCGCTCACCTGTTCGGCAAGGACCGACAGGTCGGGCTCGGCCACGGTGATGAGCACGCCCATCACAAGGCTCACTCCGAGCAGCACGCCTATCCTGCGCGACTTGGTGAGACCTTCTCCGATGTACTGTCCCATTGGCGTCATAGCGAGGTCGGCTCCCAGGTTGAAGAGGCTTATACCGATGATTAGTAGAATGGTGGCAATGACGAAAACCACCAGTTCGTGCGGCGTGATGTCAACCCAGGGCGTAACTGAAAGCGCAAAGACTATCAGGCTGACGGGCAGAACCGACAGCACCGATTCCTTGAACTTTTCGAGC
>CAMOGR010000212.1 GCA_946614205.1 uncultured Bacteroidales bacterium
CCAAGCCTCCCGTTCGTAAGGGCCAAGGTCGGCCTGGCCTTTCCCTGCCTGCGCCGCCTCCGTGCCTTGGCTGGCGGCTCCTTCTCCGGGAGTTGCCAGGCGGCGGACAAGGCGTATCAGCGAGGGGAATTCGTACAGTTTGAAGAGGTCTTCCAGCTCGGTGGTCCAGCTGATGTCGAGGACCATGTCGTCGGCGGTTGTTTGAAGGGGGATGTCGGTTTTGATTGTAACCAGTTCGTGGGAAAGGCGGATGTGGTCGCGTGCGGCTTCGAACTGCTGGCGCTGGCGGGGCGTGAGTTCGTCGAGGTGGCTGTATATCGCTTCGGTGCTGCCGTATTTGCCGAGCAGTTTGGCGGCTCCTACCGGGCCGACTCCCTGAACGCCGGGGACGTTGTCTGACGAGTCTCCGCAAATAGTCAGTATGTCAATGACTTGTGAGGTGCTGGAGATGTTCCATTTTGTACATACTTCGGCCGGTCCGAGGAGTTCGTGGTCGCTGCCTCCCTTGCCGGGGCGGTACTGCCATACATGGGGGCCGACGAGCTGGCCGTAATCCTTGTCGGGGGTTACCATGAATACGTCGAAACCCTCTCCGGCGCTGCGAAGTGCCATTGAGCCTATCACGTCGTCTGCTTCGTAGCCGGGAATCATCAGTACGGGGATTCCAAGGGCCTTCACTATGGCCGTAAGGGGCTCCAGGGCGTCTATGACCAGCTGCGGGGTCTCGCTGCGGTTGGCTTTGTATTCGGGGTACAGCTTGTTGCGGAAAGTTCCCCCGGGAGGGTCGAAACTCACGGCGATATGGCTGGGCTTTTCGTGGTCTATGAGCTCCAGCAGATATTTGGTAAAACCGAAGAGAATCGACGTATCTACGCCCTTGGAATTCACCATGGGACGTCCCAGAAAGGCGTAGTACATTTTGAAAACCAGCGCGTGGCCGTCTATTAGGAAAAGTTTCATATTGAAACACAAATATGCGAAATCTTTTGAAAGTTTCAAACATCTTGCATATCTTTGGCCTTATGGACGAACAATTTATGAAAGAGGCCCTGCGCGAGGCCCGTGCCGCGGGCGCCGAGGGTGAGGTGCCGATTGGCGCCGTGGTCGTTTGCAAGGGACGCATTATAGGCCGCGGCCACAACATGACCGAGCGCCTTCACGACCCCACGGCGCATGCAGAGATGATAGCCCTCACGGCAGCGACCGAGGCCATGGGCGGCAAATACCTCCAGGACTGCACTCTTTACGTAACTGTGGAGCCCTGTCCCATGTGCGCCGCCGCCCTTGCCTGGGCCCAGACCGGCCGCATAGTCTACGGCGCTCCCGACCCCAAGCGAGGCTATTCTCTGTTCTCTCCCAGCCTTCTTCATCCCCGTACCGAGGTTGCCGGAGGGCTTATGGCCGATGAGTGCGGAAGTCTGGTTTCTATGTTCTTCAAAGACAAGAGATAAATGCAAAAAGGCGCCGAAAGGCGCCTTTGCGTTGAGGTACCAGGATTCGAACCTGGGCAGACAGAACCAAAATCTGTAGTGCTACCATTACACCATACCTCAATACCGGGTTGCAAAGATAATCAAAAAAATGATTATATTTGACCTTATGAAAAAACTGCATGTCCTGTACCTGCTGCTCTTGTTGTCTGTGTCCCTTCCCGCGGGCGCCCAGAACAATCCGTTCGGCATTGATGACGAGTGTTTCCGTCACTATCAGGCTGCCGATGCGCTTGTAGGGAAGGAGGGCTTCCGCAAGGAGAACGACCTTCTTCTGAGTACTGCTGTCGCCAAGGGGGACACCAAGGCGCAGACGCTTTATTATGTAGAACGCTTCAAGAATCTCACCCGCAGCCTGAACGGGGTTCAGGCCACGCCGGAAACCGACGCGCAGGTGCAGAAGTACATGGCGGATTTGCAGTCCGTCGCGCTCAAGCTCGGCTATAGGCAATACTATTATTTTGCGTACGAGCTTGCTCAGAACTACTATTACAACCATGGCCAGTTCGTCCGCACCATGGACCTTGTGCAGGAGATGCAGCGCAAGGCCATAGCAGACGGCGACGAGTATGGCAAGTGGATGGCATCCCGCTATCTTGTAGCCCTTTACATCGACCAGAACGACTACGTTTCTGCCAAAAAGTACATCGTGGAGGCCTTGCGTATCTACAATTCGGCCTCCGATCCTACGCTCAGGCGGCAGTCTCCTTCGCGTCTGTACTGCGACCTCGCAGACACCTATCCTATAGGCCACGATTCCGTCGTTATAAACATCAGCCGCGCTTTCGAGACGAGCAAGCAGCATCTGGACACGCTCCGTGTGCAGTATCATCTCGCCAAGCTGTATGCCTACAAAAAAAACATTCCGGCCTACGAGAGAGCCCGTGACTACTGCCTGCGCGATGCACGTCTCCTTTCCCAGATAAGCAACACTGCCGACACCCTCTTCCTGAACATCGACCGCATAGTTTATGGCAAAGGAATGGACAGTGTGCGTGTGGACGGCATGATGGAGCACCTGCGGGAAGTCAAGTACATAGCTAACATTGCCGAGGAGTATGGCTACAAGGACGAAGCCTTCGCCATTGAGAAGCAACTTGTCGCCCTGCAGGAGCGTAAGTTCGCTGTTCTCAACGGTTCGCGCGTCACCGAGCTCGACGCCCGTATGGGCAACAACCGTCTCAATGCCGACCTTGCCCGCAGCGAAGCCGAAATCAGCAGACTCATAATAGCGCTGACGGCAGCCGCAGTGCTGATTCTTGCCATCATAGTTATCTTCATGTTCGATAATGCGAAAAGCCTTCGCCGCCGCAACCGTGAGCTTATACTGGCCAACGAGAAGGTCCTGCAGGCCAATGCCGCCAAGACGCGATTCGTGCAGAACATGAGCCATGAAGTGCGTACTCCGCTCAATGCCATAGTCGGTTTCAGCCAGCTCCTGGCCCTGCCGGACGGCACTTTCTCTCCGGAAGAGAAGGATGAGTTCTCGTCCCATATCATCAACAACACCAAGATGCTCACCATGCTCCTGGACGATATTCTCAATACCTCGGCCATGGACAACGGCACCTACAACATCAAGTTCGACGAAGGCGAGTGCAATTTCATGTGCCAGGCTGCAATAAGCAGCGCCGAGCACCGTCTGCAGCCCGGAGTCACCATGACGTACGAGGGCGGACTGGACGGCCCGCATATCGTGTGGACCGACCCCCAGAGGGTGCAGCAGATACTGATCAACCTTCTTACGAATTCCTGCAAGCATACGAGCGAGGGGTATATACACCTGAATTGCTCGCTCACCGAGGCTCCCGGCTTTGTGACCTTCGCCGTCACGGATACCGGGCCCGGCGTGCCCGCAGACCAGGCCGAGGCCATCTTCGACCGCTTCACCAAGCTCAACGAGTTCGTGCAGGGCACGGGCCTGGGGCTCAGCATCTGCCGTGACATCGCTTCCC
>CAMOGR010000213.1 GCA_946614205.1 uncultured Bacteroidales bacterium
CTTCGTGGTACGTTCCATAGCGCACCCGCTCGTTGATGCGGTTCAGATGCTGCACTTCTTCGCTGATGTAAGCCTTGAGCTGAGAAGGAATCATGCGGACCTTACCTTTGTCGGTCCACGCTACGAGTTGATAGGATTTTGCCATAACAGTTTGCATTTTAGAGGTTTAACTTTATCGTACCAACGCCTTGACGTCGGATACTTTCCTGACGGCGGCGAGATAATCCCTGATTACCGTATCGCCGTCTTTTTCCACGACGTGGATGTGCGTGACATCGGCAAGGACGGCCAGTGCCTCCGGACCGATGTTTTTGATGCGGATGCCGGAAAACAGGTCCTGCAGCAGCAGTCCCAGGCCGGAATCGTCGTAGAGGAACATAGAGAGTTCGGGGTCTTCCCCGAGAGAAGGATTGAAGATGAGCATGAGCTCACCTTCTTTGTTTTTTAAAATGCTGTACATTGCTCACGTATTTCAAAGAACTTCACCGGCCACCCGGCCGCTCGCGTCAGGGTACAATACACCCTGGGAGTGGACCTTCGTCCGGTGCCAGTTGAAATACGTGCCTGTTATGGCTTATAGAATGTTCAAGTGTGCATAGAATCTGCTTCGGCTTGCAAAGTTACACACTAAAGACGGAAAAGCAAGCGAAATCTATCAGAATTCAGACAATCGGCCTTGCCGGAGGTCTGGAGCAGGACCGGGTTGGAATATGTTTGATGCCCCCAGCCTCATTCACCTTCCCTGCCACGGACCCATATAAAGTTATCTTTTCCGGCGGCCAGCTCAAAGTGGTACTTTACTATCCCCAGGTCAATATGGGTATATCCGGCCATGGAGAACAGGGGCTTCGCCTCCACCTGGTTGCCTTCATGCAGGATGAACCTGAACTTTTGCTGATTGATGGCGGTAGGAGCCAGAAGAGCCGCTTCCAGGCCTTTCCGGAACCATTCGGGCGGGACGCCTTCGGCCTGGAAGAACTGCTCCTCGGGCTTCATCGGATGCTGGACGCCGGGGATAGTGCCATAGCCGAGCGCAATGACACAGTGGACGACATCTCCTTCCCGAAGCGTGAAAGCCCCGGGAATCTTCTTGTAGGTAAGACCTACCCAGCAGGTGTTGAGGCCCAGGGTCTGGGAGAGCAGGACCAGTTCCTCGCCGAAATAGCCGATTTTCTCTTCGGCCTCTTTGCCTTTGGGAGCGGCCATCACAAAATAATTCCTCACGCCGGAGAACTGGCCGTATTTCCACATGCCGGAGGCGAAAGCCTTGGGCTCTTCCAGCACCAGCTGGATGTTCAGTCCGTTGTCGGTGTTGATTCTCTCGATGGTGCTCTTCAGCGTGGCGGCTTTGGCTGTTTCGATAGGTTTGTCCGTGTACTTTCTTACGGAGTGGCGTGCCTTGATTGCTTCTTGCAGGGTCATATCGACTGTATTTATCAATGCGAATATAGTGATTTTGCGTAAGAGAACAAGCGCCCTGCCGCCCGGACGGCGCCCGTCAGAAGAAAAAATACCACGCCGCCCAAGCTAAAGGGATCCCCGGGGCATGGCCGATGGTCCGGTAGTTGGAATCCTGAATGGTTCCGTCGGACTTGATATGGCCGATGATACGGTAACTGCCGTCCTGGACAGTGCCGTCTTTCTTGACGTGGCCGATGGTGGAATAATTGGCATTCTGGACGGTTCCGTCATCTTTCAGGTGCCCCACGGTCCTGTAGTTGGCGTCCTGCACCGTCCCGTCAGACTTGATGTGGCCGATAGTGCGGTAATTCGAGTCCTGGATGGTTCCGTCAGACTTGATATGGGCGACAGTCTGGTAGTTGGAATTGGTCACGCGCTGGGCGAAGGCCTCGCCGCAGAGCAGCGTGCCCAGGAGCATCACGAGTAAGACAGCGATGCGTTTCATAGCTCTTTCAGCGCCCTGGCCAGCTGGTCCGGGCAGCTGGTTCCGCGGCCCTTGCAGTCAATTCCTTCCAACAGGCCGATAACGTCTTCAATCTTCCGGCCTTCGCAGAGCCTGGCCAGGCCTTTGGTATTGCCGTCGCAGCCCTTGACAATCTCCACGCGGCGGATGACATCGCCCTCGGTCTGGAGGTTAATCTGCCGGGAGCAGGTCACGCCGCAGGTGGCGAAAGATGTGCTGCGGATGCCGTCGGCAATTGTATCTGAGAGTTTGGTTACATTATACATGGCTTATCCCTCCAAGATTTGTTTTGCGGCGTTCTTGGTGTCCACTTTCTCGATGATGCGCTCCAAGATGCCGTTCCCGTCAAAGATAAAGGTGCGGCGAAGTGTCCCAAGCACGGTTTTTCCGTACATTTTCTTCTCGCCGATGGCGCCGAAGGCCTCGTGCATCTGTTTCGTAGTGTCGGCAAGGAGTGTAAAGGGCAAGGCATGTTTGGCCGCAAAACCGGCATGGGACTTTCCGGAATCCTTGCTCACGCCGACCACATTGTATCCGGCGGCCCGAAGCGCCTCCCAATTGTCCCGGATGGAACAGGCCTCGGCCGTGCAGCCGGACGTGTTGTCCTTGGGGTAGAAATAGACCACCGTTTTCTTTCCCCTGCCGATAAAATCCTCCGACTTCACCGTTCTCCCGTCCTGGTCCTGGACCTCAAAGGACGGCATTTTGTCTCCAATTGACAGCATA
>CAMOGR010000214.1 GCA_946614205.1 uncultured Bacteroidales bacterium
GCTCTTCTCATCGGTTGTCGAAGGGATTCCAGGGGATGCGGTCCTGCTTCTGGTACATTACGTTGGCCAGGCTGTATTCGGCCGCTTCCTTTTCCGTGAGGATATGGGCCCATTTTACGCGGGCTTTGTCGTTGGCGCCGGGACCATAGCTTTGGTATTCAGCGTAGTAGCTGTTTTTCTTGGTGTCGGGCTTGCCTTCTTTCTCCCAGTCGTGCCAGCCTTCGGGGACTATGTGTTTGCCCAGCTTGCAGTGGATGAAAACTGTCTTGGCGTATGCTCCCCAGGGGCGGCCGAGGTATACTTTGTCCACTCCTTCCGCCGCCGTGAGTACGCAGTCCTTGAAGACGTATCCGTATTTCTGGCCCTCGATGGTGGAGGCTGCGGTGATGTAGCTGTTTTTCTTGGAGTGGATGCGGCACTTTTCGAAGTATGCGATGGAGGTTCCGAAGATGAAGTCGGTGGTGCCTTCTATGTAGCAGTGCAGGAAGTAGTTGCGTTTGATGCCGCCGAATTTGCCGTATCGTCCGTAGGTGTACAGGGTGTCCTGGTTGCCGATGAATCTGCAGTGCTTGAAGAAGAGGAAGTCGCCGTCGGTGAAGACCGCTACGGCCTGGCCGATTTCGGGGCCTTCGCCGGCTGAATTTTCGAAGGTTATATCCTCGAAGGTGATGTAACTCGCGTGTACGTAAATGGTTGCGCTTCCGGATGTGCCGATGTTGAAGTCTCTGCCGGGCCACTGCTGCTTGGCTGCCTTGTCCCAGGTGATGACGGTCTTGCGGGCGTCTTCGCCTTTGATGTGGAGGCGGAATTTGGTGTGGGGGATGCTGACCATCTCCTTGTACACTCCGTTGCGGATGAGTATTGTGGTTATCTCGCTGTGACTGTAGTCGGGGCAGGCGTTGATTGCTTCCTGGACGGTCATGTAGTCGCCTTCGCCGCGTCCGGAGACCACAATGTCGTAGTGTACGAGGTGCTCTGCGATTTCGGGTATCTGCTCTTTGATTTTGCTGCAGACTATTTCCGTTACCTTGCGGGCTCCGGCGGCCACCGTGTGGGTGTTGTCGGTCTTGCCGTCGGGGGCGCAGGCGTATTTGCCGGGTTCGAGGTTCATGAAGTAGGGGCGGGAGCCTTCGTCACCCAGGGACTCAATCCAGTCGAGTGTGGGCGTGGTGATGTCGAGCAGCGTGACGCCTTTCTCTTTGGCTACCGCTTCCATGGCCGCGGGGTAGTCGCCGTGGCAGTTCCTGTCCAGTTTGCCGTCTTTGAACCAGCGGCGCGCTACCGGTGTGAGGAGTACGGGGGTGGCTCCTTTGGCGCGTACTCCGTCGATGAAGGTGCGGAGGTTTTTCTGGTACGAGCCCCAGGGGTCGGCGTAGCGGGTGCTGTCGTCCTGCTTGGAGTCGTTGTGGCCGAACTGGATGAATACGTAGTCGCCGCTCTGTACGTCTTCCTGGACCATGTTCCACATGCCTGTGGTGATGGCGCTTGCAGTGCTGCGGCCGTTCTTGGCGTAGTTGATTACTTTGACTTCGTTGTCGAGGAAGTTTTTCAGCATCATGCCCCAGCCGCGTTCGGGGTTGCCTTTGCTGAGGTCTTTGGGGGCCATTGTGCTGTCGCCCATCAGGTAAATTGTGAACGAGCTCAGCAGGAGCCATGCGGCTGCGATTGCGAGAGGAAAGAGTTTTTTCATTTCTTTTGTATTCTGTTTTTGTTGTTGTTTCTGTTTTGTTTCTGTTTTGCTTCTGTTTTGTGTATTACCGGCTGCTCCGGCAATAACGGCATGACCTCCTGTTCGTAAGGGCCAAAGTCGGCCATGCCGTTATTGCTTCCGCAGCCTTCCGTGCGTCAAAGACTAACGTCGGCAAAACCGTAATTGCTTCCGGAGCCTTCCGTGCTTCAGAAGTCAGAGTCGGCAGAGCCGTTATTGCCTCCGCTGTCGTTCGTTTCATAATTCTATCTTCTGGCCGTTGACGGTTACGTCTTCGAAGGTGACATCCTTGCTGTTGTGCATTTCAAGGCCCTTGGCGGCGGTGAATGTGCTTTCTTTGAAACTCAGGCCGCTGACGGGGAGCTCCGGGAGGCCGTTGATGTAAATGGCCTGGGCTGCGCCGCTGCAGACTATGCCGCTGAAGTGGATGTCGCGGAATTCGGGGGTGGTTTCGTCTACAAGGACGATCGGTTCAATTACGCCGTTCTGCATGTCGCTGGCTGCGACTCCTGCGTAGTACAGGTTGAATATGACTCCGTAGGATACGATGTCCTTCATGAAAACGTCTTCGCACCAGATGTCTTTGACCAGGCCGCCGCGGCCTCGTGTGCTCTTGAAGCGCAGGCCCACGTCGGTGCCGATGAAGCGGCAGCCGCGTACGAGTATGTTCTCCACTCCGCCGGACATTTCGCTGCCCACCACGAAGCCGCCGTGGCCGTGGTAGACGGTGCAGTCGGTGATGAGCAGGTTGCGGCAGGCCTTGCCGTGGCGGCGTCCGTCGGCGTCCTTTCCGGATTTGATGCAGATGGCGTCGTCGCCTACGTCGAAGGA
Organism: uncultured Bacteroidales bacterium; assembly: GCA_946614205.1. Next base: position 2,540 of record CAMOGR010000214.1, read on the forward strand.
GGATCCCGTCAGGAGTACGCCGTCGCAGGCCTCGATGTCGATGCCGTCACCATTGGTGGAGTAGTGGGGGTTGCGTACCGTTATGTTCTTGATTGTTACGTCTTTGCACCAGAGCGGATGGATGTTCCAGGCGGGGGAGTTCTGGAAAGTTGCGTCTTCCAGGAGCACCCTTTCGCATTCCCTGAAGGATACGAGCACCGGGCGCAGGAAGGTCTTGATTTCCTGTTCGTCCAGGGTGTCCGAGGGCTTGTTGAGCGTACCGGCGGTGGCACGTGCTTTCTTGTAGCCCTCGTCCGGGTACCAGACCGAGCCGTCGTCTGCGAGGACTCCGCCCTTGCGCAGTATGGTTTTCCATGTGTCGTCGCCGACCTTGCGGCGCTTTACCTCGCGCCATGCGTCTCCGCTGCCGTCGATTATGCCGCTGCCGGTGATTGCTATGTCGGTTGCGCCTTCGGCGTGGATGGGGGAGAGGCAACGCCGTACGTCAAGCCCTTCGAAATTGGTGTCGATGATGGGATAGAGGTCCTGGTCGGGGGAGAAGACGATGATGGCGTTTGCGTCCAGATGGAGCTCGATGTGGCTCTGCAGGCCGATGGGGCCGGTGAGCCAGATGCCTGCGGGCACGTTGACTATGCCTCCGCCCTTGGCGCTGAGGCTGCCAATTGCCTGCTCGAACGCCTGGGTGTTGAGGGTGACTCCGTCTCCGACGGCGCCGAAGTCGGCGATGCTGACCGAACGGCCGGGGATGGAGGGCATGGCTATTGAGCGCATCTGGAAGGGGATGCCGGTGATACCGTTGGCTGAATACAGACCGCTGTCCTGCTGCCGGCAAGAGATTGTTGCCAGTACTGCGAGGGCTGCTGTGAGCAAGGTTTTTGCGATGTTCATGGCCGAGTTTTAGTGTAAGGTGCGCAAAAATAGTACAAATAATTTATTTTTGCAAACGTTTGCACAACTTGTTCTCAGCCATTTGCAGATTACGTTTCGATGTCGTTTCAGTATTTCATTTCGATCCCTGTGACATCGACCCAGCCCGAGTCGTTTTTGGGAGCGTAACGGTTGCAGCAGAACGAAAAACGGGCTCCTGTCCACATTTCCGCCTTGGCGCGGAAACCCCGGGCCGCCTCATTCCAGGAACCGTCTCCGGTGCTCCATGAGAGTGTGCATACCGCGTCCTGATGCACTTCCAGCTTCACGAGAATTGTAGCTGAATATCCGCCGGCGGCTTCTTCCCAGGGAATCAGGGCGAGCGCGCGGACGCTTTCCGGAGTGCCTTCGGCTGCTTCGATGCACTCTACGTATTCCAGCCTTGCGCCTTCGGGAGTATCGGTCATACGAAGGCCGGCATAGTCGTTCCCGGTAACGTAGAATCCTGCCTGTTCACCCCTTCCCTTCAGGGCCGGATTGGGCCTGAAGGACATGCGTGCGCAGACGGAGAAACTCTCTGCCGGAAACTTCTGGCCAAGCAGGTTGGGGCAGTTCCAAAGGTTGACCGCAAGGTCTTGCTGCTCAACGCTGTATAGCCGGAAACCTCCGCCCGGAAGGGCGTAGTGCCAGTACGGTGACGGTACACATGGATACTGCCACTCCAGACCTGTTCCGTATGGGCCGGCAGCCGGGGTGCTGTCGGCGTAAACGAAACTATTCGAAACACTTTTTTCGGGGCGCTTTCCTCCCTGTTTTCCGCCGTGCTGAGGGATGCTCCAGTTCTCCACCGGCTGCCCGATGCCGTCACCGTCCGGGTCGGTGCCTATCAGTGGCCAGCCGTCGGCTCTCCACGTCAGGGGCTGCAGGTGTACTATGCGCCCGTATGCCCCTTTGTCCTGAAAGTGGATGAACCAGCCACTTCCGTCCGGAGCGTCAACCCATCCGCCCTGGTGCGGGCCGTTTATGGTACCCGGCGCTGATGCGAGGACTATTTTCTCTTCCCACGGGCCCCACGGGCTTCGCGAACGGAGTACCGTCTGCCAGCCTCCCGTCACTCCTCCGGCAGGGCAGAACAGATAGTACCAACCGTCTCTTTTATAGAACTTTGTGCCTTCTATCGTGGGTTGGGTTTCATGACCGTCGAACACTATTCTGGAAGGCCCGAGAAGATGTGTGCCGTCTGGGGCCATCGGGGCAACGAATACTATGCTCTTGAGCCCTGCCCGGGACCCCGCCGCCGCATGCGACAGGTATGTCTTTCCGTCGTCGTCCCAAAGCGGGCACGGGTCGATGAATCCCTTGGCGCGGACTACCCATACCGGCGCTTCCCAGGGGCCTGCCGGATCCTGTGTGCGCACCATGAAGACGCCTCTGTCGGGGTCTGCCGCGAATATGTAGAACCAGCCGTCGCGGTACCTGATTGAGGGAGCCCATACCCTTCCGCCATGTTCGACGCTGTCCCGGACCGTTGCGGACGTTCCGTTGGCGTCCCCTTCGCAGGGATAGCAGGTGAGCGCTGCGCCGACCTGTTTCCAGTGGACCAGGTCCCTGGAGTGCAGTATCGGCAGCCCCGGGAAGAAGTTGAACGACGAGGCCGTCATGTAGTAGTCTTCTCCGACACGGCATACGTCGGGGTCGGACCAGTCCTGGTGGAGTATCGGGTTGGAGTACCGCTGCTGCGCCGCAGCCTGCAGGCACAGGGTCGCTGCAATAATGGCAAGATAGTGTTTCATCGAGGCAAATATACCCCTATTTGCGTTAAAATCAATGCGCAATCGTTTAAATGACATTGAAAATGATTTTGCATTCCTTATATTTGCATCATGGAAAAGTATGTTCCTCCCTGCTGTGAATCCGAGCAGGTTCTTCCCTTGCTGACGCTTCTTGCCGCCAGCACGGAAGATTATCCCGTAGATAATCAGGACCCCGGATTCAATTAGCGTATGAAAAGACTCGTTCCAGCCTTTGCGGCCCTTGTGCTTGCCGCCTGTTCCGGTGAATTCGCGGCTCCCGTTCCCGCCGCTCCCGGGATTCCTGACCCGGCTGACCCGTTCAGCCTCGCCGACCTTTCGGAGTTCGGACAGAGGGGGGCCTATGGCGTTTCTTCTCTCGTCGCAGGCATTGCGGGGCCGGATTCCAAATCCCATCTGCAGGAAGGTTCCGGCGAGAATTCCTCCTCCGTGGCCTGGACTCCGGGGGACACCTTCCGCATGCTGGTGTTCAACGCTGAAGCGAAGAAATATTATTACGCCGACTATACTACGGAGGAGAGCGGCAAGTGGGCCTCCTTCACCACTTCCAGCGTCCTCGAACTTGCTGGCTGTCACAGCGTTTACCCCAGGGCCTCCAAGCTTACTCTTCTGAACGGCACGCCCCTTCTCGGCTTCAAGGTCCCAGGTGAGCAGACCGCCATCCCCGGAGACATCGCCGAGGGCGTCAACTATGCCTATGCTTATTCCGAGACGCAGACCTCCGACCTTCATTTCTACAACATTCCGGCAATTCTGCGTTTCCGCGTCAGCGGTTCGATAGTGAGTCAGGTCTGCAAACTCACCATCAAGGGGCAGGCGCCCCTGAGCGGAGATTTTACTTTCGCCCCCCGGGACGGCTACCCGGTGCTGTCAACCACCCGCTTCAGTTCAGACGTCACCTCAAACAAGGTTGTCCTTTCCGGTGAATTCTCCGCCGGGGAGTACTACATGGCCGTGGTTTATCCTTCCGTCCAGAAGCTTTCGTTCATCTTCGAGGACGCCTCCGGAAATACGGTAACCAGGACATCTTCCCGCGAGGTCGAAATGTCCCAGGGGCGCATCATCGATATCGGCACCATCAACATAGGGGACGCTTTCTCCGACGTCCCTCCTTCCGGGCCCACCCTCTACATGAAGGCCTCCACCTCCCTGGACCCGGTTACGATTGCTGTCGTCCCTGATGGCTTCACCGAGCCTGAACTGTCTGATTACGAGCTGCTTGCCCGGGGCGCCATAGACGCACTCTTCGCTGTTGAGCCTTTCAGCAGTTACAAAGAGTACTTCAACGTATGGTTCCTGTATGTCGCGTCTGCCGAATCCGGTTCTTCCATCACCGACGGAAGCGGCACGGTTCTCACCGCCCGGAATACTTACTTCGGCGCGCGCTGGGGCAGCAATGGCAAATATGACGACATGCGGGCCGACGACAGCACAGTATTCAATTTCGTCAAGGAGAACTGCCCGGACATAGTGAACGGCATCCACACCGTGGCGGAAGTCCCCGTCCTCATGATTTCCAATGATACACGCTACGGCGGCATCTGCATCAGCTTTTCAGACGGACGCGGGTACTGTATCGCCCCCTATTCCTACGGAGGCGGCTCTTTGACATGGAAATACCCCGTCAAAGTGCCGGTCAGCGACTCCGACCCGTCAGCCGGAGTGCGCGACATCACCCAGGAGGAAAACGACGCCATCGGGTATTCGGAGGGGGACTGGCGCAACATCGTAGTCCACGAATTCGGCGGTCACTGTCTGGCGCGTCTTGCCGATGAATACTGGTACGACAACGTCAAGGCCGCAGTCTCTTACATAGGCTCGCACACTTGGAAAGTACCGTTCGGGCTCAATGTGTCGGCAACCTTTGACAATCCCGTGTGGCAGACGTATCTGCTTGATAGAAAGGACTATCTGGTGGCGTCCAATCCGCTGTATTCCAGGATAGGAGTGTATCAGGGAGGCGACGTATCGCCGCTCAACCGCTGGCGCAGCGAGATTGTGAGCGTCATGATTGACAACCGCTTCTATTTCAGCGCCTGGCAGAGGATGCTGGTGGTAAAGCGCATAATGTCTCTCGCTCACGGAAACTTCGACATCGACAGTTTCTTTGCTCTCGACGAGCCTGGGGATCCGGTACGCGACGCCGTCTCCAGCGGCACTCCCGGGCAGCCTCTTCACGGGCCGGCGCGTCTTGTCCCGCAGCTTCCGCCTCCTGTGCTTGTGGATTGATTGTTAGATATTTATATAGACAGCTCTTATATGAAAAAGCTCCTTTTCCTTTCGGCCGTAACCCTTTTGTCCCTGCTGCTGTGTGAGCCTCTTTCCGCCCAGCGCATACGTTCATTGGACGTAACGGTATTCATCGACGAAGAAGGTGATGCGTACATCCGGCAGGTGTGGGACGTAAACGTTACGTCCGGCACCGAGTGGTATATCCCCATCGGAAATCTTGGCAAAATGACCGTGAGCGGCCTGGAAGTCAGCGAGAACGGGCAGACCTTCATCGATGAGGGTACTTCCTGGGATACGGATAGGTCCCTTCAGCAGAAGGCGGGTCGCAGCGGCATCGTGGACAAGGGCTCCGATGGCGTGGAGCTCTGCTGGGGGCAGGGCTCATACGGGGACCATGTCTGGACCGCAGGTTTCGTCGTCCTTGGCCTCGTCCAGTCGCTCAAAGACTGTGACGCCTTCAATTTCATGTTCGTCAATCCCGACCTTGTGGCTCCCGTTGAGAGGGCGACCGTCACGCTGATGCGGCTCGACGGGAAACCGTTCGACACGGAGTACGCGCGGTTCTGGTTCTTCGGCACCGAAGGCAAGTCGGAGGTGCGCAGCGACGGCACCGTTTTCTTCGAGACCTCCGGCCCCATGCTCAGCAGCGATTCTATAATCTGCATGATGCGCTTCGACAAGGGACACTTCAACCCCGGAATCGAAAGGAACATCAATTTCGAGAAGAT
>CAMOGR010000215.1 GCA_946614205.1 uncultured Bacteroidales bacterium
GAACTTCATCGCCCATCTCATCGCAGACAAGATGCTTGCCGCCGGGGTGGCAAAACACGCCCCGAAGGTGGTCGACGCCGCCGACTGGGGGGAGTTTTCCAACGATTTCGACAAGAATATCTCCGCCCTGAAGGATGGCATCCTGATAATCACGAACGCCCAGAAACTTCTTCCAAAGAGCAAAGCTACGGACGTGACCCAGCTCGACAAGCTGTTCAGGCGTATGCGCGACATAGAAGGCGCGCCCATAGTGCTGCTCTGCGGCCTTCATAACGACCTTTCCGAGTTCCTTGAGAAGAACAAAGACGTGCACCGGCTGTTCGAGTTCGACTTCGTCCTCCCCGCATTCAAGATCGCGGACCTGACAGCCCTTACGCTGGAAGTCCTTAAAAACAGGTTTGGTGCAGGGGTCTCCGACGATCTTCCTCAGAAACTGGATTCCCACTTTGCCTGGTTTATGCGGCAGGTCGAACTTGGGCACACCAACGGGCATCTCTCGGAAAAAGTGGCCGAAGACATATATGTGAAAGCGCGCCTGCGAGGCAGCAAGACCGTCGAAGCACAGGATATAGACAACTCTGAATGTTTCATCCCCAAAAGCGAGGAGCAGATTCTGGCGGAGCTCGACGGTTTCATCGGCCTCCAGAGCGTGAAGGATAAGATCAGGGCCATCATCCGCAACGTCAAGACAAAGAAAGAGAAGGGAGTTAAAGAGAAACTCCTGAAAGACCATTACCTCTTCACCGGCAATCCCGGCACAGGCAAGACTACCTTCGCCCGCAAGTTCGGGGAAGTGCTGAATGCGATAGGTGCCCTTCCCACCGGGCAGTTCGTGGAGATCTCCGGCAAGGATCTGATAGGCCAGTTCGTAGGTGATTCCGAAGCCAACGTCAAGAACTATGTCAACAAGGCGATGGGCGGAATCCTCTTCATCGACGAGGCCTATGCGCTGAAGGGCAGCGGAGACGGTAAAGGCGGTTATGGAATGGATGCACTGAACACCCTCCTCAGCATTCTCGAGAACCGGAAGGGCGAATTCGTATGCATTATGGCAGGATACACCAAGGAGATGGGAGAACTGGTGAGGATGAATCCCGGCATCTCGTCCCGCTGCAACATCACCATCGAATTCCCCGACTACAACGCAAAGGAGCTCGAGCAGCTGTTCCGTATGTACCTGGCGCACAACGACGAGAAAACCACTTTCACCCTGGATCCCAAGGCGGAAGAGATGCTTCCTAAGGTCTTTGAGAAGATGTACCTGAAGCGCACGGACACCTTCGGCAATGCCCGTGCGGTGCGCAACCTCTTCGATCTTGCAATCGAGCGCCACAGCCAGCGCGGAGCCGGCGACGACGTGCTCAGCTATGCCGATATCGTGGGCGAAGAAAGCACCAAGGAAATCTCAGTGGAGGATGTGATGAAGGAACTGGACGGTTTCGTGGGGATGAAGGCGGTGAAGGATGCGATCAGGCGCATTGCCCAGGAAATCGCCGTGCAGAAGCAGCTCATAGAAATGGGAGAGGCCGCAGAGGGCCTCACCAAATACAATTTCATCCTCACCGGCAATCCCGGCACGGGAAAGACCAGCGTGGCCAACACCCTGGGAAAGATATTCCGTGCCCTGGGCGTCACGTCCACCGACAGGATCACGAAGAAAGAGCCCAAGGATATAATCAGCCAGTATACCGGGGAATCTGCCAAGAATATGGATGCGGCCATCACGGAAGCTATGGGAGGGGTGCTCTTCATCGACGAGGCCTATGGCCTGAACCCCGTGGATGCCACCGGGCAGAGCACAAGCCCCGAGGGGAAGAAGGCGCTGGAGGTCCTGATGACGCGTATGGAGAACGAGGCGGGCAAGTTCGTGGTGGTCTGCGCCGGCTATCCCAAGGAGATGGCCGATTTCCTGGGAGCCAATCCCGGCCTGACGCGCCGATTCTCCCATACCATCCACATCGACGACTACTCCGCGGAAGAGCTTCTGGAGATTTACGAACGCGCCGCCAAGGCCAGGAAATACAATTTCTCCCTGGCAGACGAAACCGTGCGAATGAAGGCCCTGAATATGTTCCAGGGGATGGTGGCAATGAAGAACGACAAGTTCGGCAATGCCGGTGAAGCGATTAAGAAAGTGGCCGAGACCAAGACCAACATCAACAACCGTCTCAAGTCCATTCCCTTTGAGCAGTGGACTCCGGAACTTGTGCGGACCGCCCTGGCGGAGGACATCCCTTACGAAGAACCGGAGAAGGTTTCCATCGACAAATGTCTTGAGGAGCTCAATGCACTGGTCGGGCTGGAAGGGGTCAAGAGTTCCCTTACCAAACTGGCCCATACCATCAACAACGAGATAGAGAGCGCAAAGCTGGAAGGCCGCCGTCCGGAGATTCCCCTCGGGCACTACCTGTTCCTGGGCAATCCGGGCACGGGAAAGACCACCGTCGCACGCCTGATGGGCAAGATTCTTTACTCTATGGGCGCCCTTCCTTCACCCAAAGTGATCGAGGTGGATAAGAGCAATCTTGTGGGGCGCTTTATCGGTGAAACTCCTGCCATCACCTCGCACGTAATCAACTCTGCCATGGGAGGCATCCTCTTTATAGACGAGGCCTACCAGCTCAGTTCGGAAGGATATGAGGGAGGATACGGAAAAGAGGCTCTGGAGACTCTCCTGAAGCGCCTGGAGGATGACCGGGGCAAGTTTGTTTGCATAGCCGCCGGCTACACCTACGAGATGCAGACTTTCATCAACTCGAACAGTGGCATCCCCTCCCGTTTCCCGAAACGCAACTGGATTACCTTCGAAGATTACAATCCGGAAGAGCTTTTCCAGATCTTTATGATTCATGCCCGCAAGGGAGGATATACGCTAGATCCTATGGCGGAAAATGCCGTGAAGGCCAAGCTTACGCAGATGTACAACAATCGGAACCGTATGTTCGGCAACGGCCGCGAAGCACGCAACCTCTTCGATGAGGTGAAGAGCAATCTGGCGGGGCGTCTTGCGGAGGAAGGGGGCACTCATACCCCTGAGGAACGTAAAACGATAATGATGGAGGATGTGCTATGATACAGTGTCCTGAATGCAGAAGTATGATTCCCGATGACAGCGCGTTCTGCGATCAGTGCGGGAAGGAGTTGAAGTGGTGCCCGGAGTGCAAGAAGCCGAAGCGCGGCACGGAGTGCCCCGTCTGCGGCAGCGACCTGGTTCCCGGCCGGAAGTACCTGGCGGCAGCACAATCACAATCATCATCCGGGGAGGCTGCTGCCCCCGATCCGGTTCGCGGCTCCGCCGCTCATCCCTCCCAACCTGGCGGTTGGGCCCCTCCCTCTAACGGTGCCGAGGGTGGCACGCCTCTCGGGGGCAGCACCTTCCCGGATAATGGTCCGCAACCGACGACTGCGGCGGTGGCAGGGCCGGTGGCGCTGGTGGGAAACGGGTGGAGGCTGATGCTTCAACAGGGGGAATTCGGCCGCAGCTGCGGCATCTGGCCGGAGCTTTCCACCTGCCCCTATGTATCTGGCCATCACGGCTTTATCGAAGGTCACTCCGGCGGATGGAAGATTTCCGACCGGGGCTCGACCAACGGCACTTTCATTAACGGACGCAAACTCGCCACGGCCGAGCAATACGAGTTGAAGAAAAGCGACCGGGTACGCATTGCAACCCTTGATTTTACGGTGGAATGAAACTGAACGTCGATGCCATATGCCACAAGGGTCTTGTGCGCGAGAATAATGAAGATGCCCTCTCCGTGAGCGGGCTGTTCCTTCGCGACGACGCCGTTTCGATGGATGTCGAGACCCC
>CAMOGR010000216.1 GCA_946614205.1 uncultured Bacteroidales bacterium
CACGGCGGTATTGGCGGGGTCGACGGTGAAGTTGTCTATGGCGCCGGATATGGCGAGTCCGTCGTCAGGGGAGCTTCCCTTGTCTGCGTCGTCGGAGGCTATCTCCATGACGGCCACGTAGTTGTATGCTTCGCCCTCGCCCATGCGCATGCTTGCGTAAGCGGCGCTCACGGGGAGGAAGATGTTTTCTGTCTTGGTATAGTCAAGCCCGGTTGTGGGCATGGTGGCCTCGGTGCGGATGTCCAGGAATCCGGAGCAGCCGCCCAGCAGCAGCGCGGCCGCGAAGGCCGGGATAATCAAACTCTTGTTCATACCCTAAAAATTAATGTTAAGACCGGCGGTGTAGATTGCCTGCATCGGATACACGGAAGAGCCGTCGATGCCCGTCTCGGTGGGCGAGCCGCCGATTTCCGTGGTGAAACCGTTGTAACCGAAGAGGCTCAGGGGCCTCTGGGCTGAGAGATAGGCGCGGATGCGTCCCGATCCGAACACGTTCCTGAAGGTGTAACCCAGCTGAACGTTCTGGATGCGAAGCGCCGAACCGTCTTCCACGAAGAAGCTGTTGCTCTGGGCCATCAGGTTCTCCGTGAGGGCCTTGGGCGAGGGGTAGGTGCTGCTCGGAGCGTCCACCCTCCATGCGTTCCGCCAGAATGCGTAGTCGTAGTTGCCGTCGGGGAACACCTGCTTGTTGATGCGCTTGGCGTTGAAAATCTTGTTGCCGATGTTGGCGCTTACGACCATGGAGAAGTCGAAGCCTTTCCACTCTGCGCCCAGATTGAGTCCGAGCATGAGCCAGGGAAGCGGCGAGCCGAGGTAGGTGCGGTCCTCTTCCTTGATAATCTTGTCGCCGCTGGTGTCGGCATACTTGAAGTATCCGGGAGCCGCCGTGGTCTGCGTGACTTCGCTCAGCAGCGCCTCGCGGTTGTCCTGATATATGCCTTCGACCTTGTATCCCCAGAATGCACCGATGGGGTATCCCACCTGGGTAAGCGTCGAGTAGGCGCCGTTTACCATGCCTCCAGGGATGTTGTCGCGTCCCTCCAGCGCAAGCACGCTGTTGTAGTTGAACGTGGCGTTGAATCCTATGTTGTAGTTGAACTGCTCCGCTATGCTGTCGGCCCATCTGAGCGAGAGCTCGGCACCGGCGTTGAGCACCTTTCCGTTGTTGGCGAGCAGTGTGGCCACTCCGCCGCCTGTCGCGATGGGCGCGTAGAAGACGACCCTGTCGGTAACGCGGTGGTACAGGTCCACTTCACCGCTCAGGCGGCTGCCGAGCATGGCGAAGTCGGCGCCGACGTTGGTTTCCGTGACCACCTCCCAGCGGAGATAGTTCTGGTAGACGGTCTGCGCTCCTATGCCGTCAGCGACGGTGTCGCCGAACACGGCGGAACTGGCGATGCCGGTGGTGCCGGTGATGCTGATGTCGTTGGCGGGCACGTTGTCATTGCCCAGCATGCCCCAGCTCGCCCTCAGCTTGAGGAAGTCGAAGGTGCGGTTTCCCTGCATCCAGGGTTCGTCGGAAATGTTCCATCCGAGTCCGATGGAAGGGAAGAAGCCCCACTTCTCCTGGTACTTGGAACTGCCGTCAGCGCGGAGGGTTACGGTCGCAAGGTACTTGCCCTTGTAATTGTAGGTGCCGCGGGTGAAGAACGACACTCCGTTGTAACGGGAACCGCCGTCGGTAGCCTGCTGGTTCTTGTAGGAACCGTTCACCAGATAGAGCGACTGCAGGTCGAAGTCGGGGACGCTGCGGGCCGTTCCGGTAAGCCAGGCGTTGTACTGCATGCGCGTCGACTGTCCCAGCATGGCGCTGAAGGAGTGGTCGCCGACGGTGTCGCTGTAGGTGAGCGTATTGTCCAGAATCTGGTAGGTGCCGTAGCTGAAGGTCTTGCCGAGGCTCGAAATGCTGGTACCCTGAGAGCCGCCCACGAAGTGCTCGGGGGTGTAGGACTTGCCGTCGGAGAAGCTGAAATCGAGGTTGTAGGAGGTCTTGAACTTCAGTTTCTCAGGGATGATGGTGGCCTCGGCATAGGCGTTGAACACCGTCTTGAGCCCGTTGCTCCAGCTTCTGTTGTAGAAGGCGCTTGCCGCGGGGTTGCCGTAGGCGTTGGCGTAGCCGTAGCGCTGGGGGGAGTCGAAGGGCTCGGGGTAGGCGGCGGCGTTGGCCTCGTTGTACACGGGGTACACCGGAGGATTGACGAATGCCTGGTAGTAGACTCCGGAGTTGGCGTTGTTGGCGTCCCACTTGGAAACCACGGTGTTGAAGCCCACCTTGAGCCAGCTGGTCATGGTCTGGTCCAGGCGGGCGCGGAAGTTCAGGCGCCCGTAGTCGTTCTTGGTGTAATTCATGATGCCGTCCTGCCAGAAGTAGCTGAGTCCCACGCTGTAATTGGTCTTCTCAGTGCCTCCCGAGAGGTCGACTGAGTGGGAATGGGTGAATGCGGGATGCACCAGCGTCGCATACCAGTCGGTGTCGTAGCTGTAGTCCGACGCATTCTTGGGCGTGAAACCGGTGGTGCCGTCGAAGGCCAGGTTGTACAGTTCGACGTACTGGGCGGTGTTTGCCAGTTTCATGATGTTGGTGGGGACCTGCACTCCTGCGTAACCGTCGTAGGTCACGCGGGCGTGGCCGAGCTCACCCCTGCGGGTGGTGACGATGATTACGCCGTTGGCTGCGCGCACACCGTATATGGCTGCCGCCGACGCATCCTTGAGCACCGTAAGGGACTCTATGTCGCTGGAGGCCAGGAAGTCGATGTTGTCCATGAAGGCGCCGTCCACCACGTAAAGAGGGTTTGCGTAATTGCCGATGGAGCCCACGCCGCGGATTTTGACGGACGGGCCGGCGCCGGGTGCGCCGCTCTGGGTAATCTGCACGCCGCTCACCATGCCCTGGAGGGCGCTCATGGGATTGGCCGTAGCCTGTTTGGACAGCTCGTCACCCTTGACGTTCACGATGGGGGCGGTGAGGTCCCTTGCCTTCTGAGTGCCGTAGCCAACTACGACTACCTCTTCCAGGAAGGTCTGGTCTTCGCCGAGCGTGACTGTGGCGGGGACTGCGGAAGCCTTGAAGCTCTGGCTTGCGTAGCCCATGCAGCTGATTTCGATTGTGGCGTCGGGGCCCGAGACGGTGAGCATGTAATCGCCGTCCATGCCCGTGGAAGTGCCGTTCATGGTGCCGGCTTCCAGGACAGTGGCTCCGATTACCGGGCCCAGTTCGTCCACGACGACGCCCTTGACCTGGTAAGCCTGGCCGAATGCCGAGGCACACGCCAGCAGGGCGGCGGTAAGAATCAAAAATTTTTTCATATCGATTGTTTGTTGTCGTAATAGAATCCGAGTTTCTTGAGGCCGGGGAGGATTTCCGGGCTGCTCATGAAGAGCTTCCACAGCAGGGCGCTGCGATAGTTCTCTATCATCACAGCTTCAGGCCCCTGGTCGATGGCGAGGTAATGGTCTATGACAGGGCTCTCGCATCCCGGGTTGTAGGCGTCGTAGAAGCCGTAGGGCCCGAACATGTCCGTGTCGTAGAACAGGTAGCCCATGAGCTTGCGGGACTCGTCGGGAGTATAGACAATGGAACTGATTGCTGCAGTGGGAGATACGGTGCCGTTGTCGTCCTGTGTTCCCGGATGGTGCGAGCAGTAGCCTACATAGGGGTCGTCCGATGAGGTGAAGCCCCATAGGTTCTCGCCGTAGCCCTTGTGGCCCCGGGGATTGGCCTTGGCGTACTCCTGGTGGATGCGGGTGTGGGCCGTGTTGCGCTCGAAATAGTCGCAGTAGGCGTCATTCAGGCCCCTCGGGTCAAGTCCGAGGAAGGAGTAATGGCAGAAGAAGAGCGGCCCTCCGAGTTCCATTCCGAGAGGCAGCTTTATGCCGTAGTATTCCTTGCCGTTGTAGTAATAGTCTGATTTCTTGTAGCAGGCCTCGTAAACTTCGGGTCTGATGGGATGGGTGGGGGAGGATGCCGCGAGCACGTAGGTAATCAGGGTTTCATCGTATCCCTTTATGCGGTGGTTCATCTTCCATCCGTAATTCTTGGACCAGTGCCAGTAAAGGGAGTCTGTCCCACGGGTGTACCAGTCCCATTCCACTTCCTTCCAGAGGGCGTCGCAGCGCCTTGCGAGGACCGTGTCCTTGTCGGCGAGCCACTGGCGGGCAGTGAGCAGGCCCTGCACCATGAAAGCCGTTTCCACAAGGTCGCCGCCATCATCGAATTCGCTGAAACTGAACGGTTTGCCCGAATCGGCATCGTACCAGTGGGCCCATGCGCCGTGGAAGCGTTCAAGCTTCTCCAGGCTGCCGACCATCTTGCCGATGCGTTCGATGCCCTCAGCTTTCGGGTAATAGCCCCGTTCCGCCCCGGCGATGACTGCCATCATGCCGAAACCGGAGCCCCCTGTGGTCACTATGTTGCCGTTGCGGTCGTTGTTCCGCTCGCGTGCGAGGCCGGTCGCAGGGTCGGCGAATTCGGTGAAATACTTTATCGTGCAGCGCTCGACAGTATCGAGCAGCGCCTCATCGCTGAGCATCTGCCTGGGCGCCCTCGGGCCGCAGGACACCAGCAGCACTGCGAAGGCAAGCAGCAGGCCGGTGGCCTTCATGGAGAAATTAATCGAAGTCGTAACTTTATTCATGGTGCCGTGAAATGTAAGTCATTGGTTGTTATTGCGTTGCTGAAAAACGTCCCGGACGATTCACCCGGACGATTTTTTATAAGATGTTATCAATCAGCTTGTTGCATTTCACGCTCCTACGTAACTGAACGGAACTTCGCGAACGTTATCGGAACTTCCGCCGATGAACAGCACGAAGTCGCCGCTCTCGGGGCCCCAGCTCATATCCTGGCGGTAGAAGGACAGGGTCTCCGCGTCAATCGTGAAGCTCACTTCCGCAGATTCGCCGGGGCCGAGGGTCACGCGTTCGAAGCCCTTGAGCTGCTTGACGGGACGTGTGACGCTGCCGACGCAGTCGCGGATGTACAGTTGCACGGTCTCGGTGCCCTCGCGGTTTCCGTTGTTGAGCACGCTTACCGTGGCGGTGATGGAGCCGCTGCCGGAGAAGCTCTCAGCCGAGAGGTGAATCTTTGAATAGACGAATTCGGTATAGCTCAGGCCGTAGCCGAATGCGAACAGGGGCTCGTTGGGGACATCCAGATAACGGGACTCGTATTTGGCCTCGGGGTGGATGTACGGGCGGCCGGTATTCTTGGCATAATGATAAATTGGCACCTGCCCAAGGTTCCTGGGGAAGGTGACGCTGAGTTTGCCGCTGGGATTGACGTCGCCGAAAAGCACGTCTGCCACCGCGTAGCCTCCCATCGTGCCGGGGTACCATGCTTCCAGCAGCGCTCCGGCCACTTCGTTTTCGCGGCTCAGGTCGAGCGGACGGCCGTTCAGGAGCACCACGGCGACCCTTTTGCCGGCTGCCGCAAGCTTTTCGAGCAGCTCTGTCTGCACGCCGGGTACGCGGATGTCGGAGCGGGACGCGGCCTCTCCGGACCACATGCAATCTTCACCGATGACGAGAACAACCTGCTCTGCGCTGCGGGCCGCCGACAGTGCGGAGGCGAATCCGCTGCGGTCTTCGCCCGTCTCACTGCAGCCTTCGGCATATACCACGGGTGCCGCTTCACTTATTGCGTCGAGTATGCTCGCGGGGACGGACTGCACCTCGCCCGCGCCTCTCCATGAGCCGAGCAAATCGTCCTTGGAGGCTGCCAGGGCCCCGATTACGGCGGTCTTCCTGCCTTTCTTCAGCGGAAGAACTCCGTCGTTTTTCAGGAGAACCATGGACTGTGCCGCTATTTTGCGGGCAGCGGCTTTGCTCTCAGGGGTGAGGGTTTCGGAGGCCTCACGCTCGGGGGAGCAGTATTTGAACGGGTCGTCGAACAGGCCCAGGCGGGCCTTGACCGTAAGTATGCGGCGTACGGCTTCATCAAGGGTGCTCTCGGCGACTGCGCCGCTGCGCACCAGGGCAGTCATGTATTCCATGTACGAGGCTCCCTGCATGTCCATGTCGAGCCCTGCGTTCATGGCGAGGCGGCCGGCGTCTTCAACGTCCTTTGCATATCCGTGCATCACCATTTCGTTGATGCCGGTGTAGTCGGACACCACGAAGCCCTGGAAGCCCCATTCGTCTCTCAGTATGTCCTGGAGAAGGTGCCTGTTGGCAGTGGCCGGCACGCCGTCAAGTTCGTTGAATGAGGCCATCACGCTGAGGGCTCCGGCGTCGACGGCTGCCTTGTACGGCGGCAGGTAGAACTCCCTGAGCCAGCGCTCCGACATGTCTACGGTGTTGTAGTCGCGTCCCGCCTGGGGAGCGCCGTAGGCTGCATAATGCTTGACGCAGGCGAGCATGGTGTTGTCGGCCGCAAGGTCTTCGCCCTGATAGCCCCTGGTCATCGCCGCGGCGATCAGGCTTCCCAGATACGGGTCCTCGCCCGCACCCTCGCTGATACGGCCCCAGCGCGGTTCGACGCTGATGTCGCACATGGGTGAATAGGTCCAGTGGAGGCCTGCTGCGGAGGCCTCCTGTGCCGCTATCCGTGCGCTCTGCCCGATGGCTTCAGGGTCCCAGGTGCAGGACATGCCCAGATTAATGGGGAAAATCGTGCGGAAGCCGTGGATTACGTCGTAGCCGAACAGCAGGGGGATGCCGAGCCGGGTTTCGTTCACTGCGATTTCCTGCAGCTTGCGGGTATATTCGGCCGTGTAGGCGTTGAATATGTTGCCGCAGCGGCCGGCGCGTATGTCTTCGATGTAGCCGTCGCGTATGCTCGGACCGGTGACTGTCCAGTCGGAAGTGAGCAGGACGGTCTGTCCGACCTTCTCCTCGAGCGTCATGACCTTGAGGAGTGAATCTACTATGGGATAGCTTGTCCGGGCTGCCTTGGGAGCCTGATTGGTGCAGGAAGCGGCTGCCAGAAGGGCTGCCGATGCGATTGCGAATAGGGCCTTTTTCATTTTAGTATCTTATGGTTGCGGGCCCAAAGATACTACATTTTTTCAATTGTTTCTGCTGGTTTCGGCTTGATGGCCTTGCGGGCGGCCGCAGTGCGCTTCTTCCAGCGCTCCATGGCGAGTTCCTGCATGTCGCGGACCTCGTCCCTCTCGTCCACGATTTCGTTGCCCAGGATGGTCTCGATGACGTCTTCAAGAGTGAGGATTCCCTGGAAGGAGCCGTACTCGTCGATTATGACGCTTATCTGCTCGTCCTTGCTTATCATTTCGTCCCAGATGACATCCAGGGTGGTTTCTTCGGTGAAAGAAGCGATTTCGCGGCGTATGTCGCCCAGCGTAACGTCGTCCTTGTCTTCCGCAATGAGCTGCAGGGCCTCCATGCGGAGGATGTAGCCGGTGATGTATTCGTCGTTGTCGGCAAAGACGGGGATGCGGCTGTGGTGCAGGAAGCGCTTGTCTTTGTAGAAGCGCTTGAGGGTCATGGACTCCGGCGCGATGGCGGCTACCACGCGCGGCGTCATGGCGTCGGCGGCGCTCATCTCGTCCAGGGAAATGATGTTCTGAATCACTTCGTTCTCGTCTTCGTCGAGTTCTCCGGATTCCTCTGCCACGTCGGCAAGTGCGCTCACCTCCTCGCGCGAGACGGTGGTGTCGGCTTCCTTGGGCGTAATGAGCTTCTGGAACCAGACGACGCACACTACGACAGGGTATAGTATGTAGATAAGCCCCTGGATGGTGTAGGCTGCGAATCCGGTGAGGCTGCGCCAGCGGGTGGTGCCTATGTTCTTGGGGATTATCTCCGAGAAGACGAGGATGAGAATGGTGGTGATGACGCTCACGAGCCCGAACCACTGCGAGCCGAATACCAGAGTAGCCTGACGGCCGACGCCGGCGGCGCCTATAGTGTTGGCTATTGTGTTGAGGCTGAGTATGGCGGCCAGCGGCCGGGATGTGTCGGTCTTGAACTTCCGCAGCAGCGAGGCCGGCTTGTAGCCTTCCTCCTCGCGCATCGTGATGTACGATATGGGGGTGCTCATGAGCGTGGCCTCCAGCACGGAGCAGAGGAACGAGATGAGCATGGCGCCCAGAAGGAATGCAAGCAGCAGAGTCATAACAAGCCGCAAAGTTAAGAAAATTATTGTATCTTTCGGGAAATTCTGAACTTATGACAGACGGATTTGAACGATTCGACATGGCGCGCCCCCCTGTACGCACCAGGTGGTTCCTGCGTCCGCTCACATATCTGCTGAGCCTTCCCGAGGTGCTGCAGCACAATGTGCAGATTCACTACGAGGGCACCCGTGACCTCAAGCCGCCGTTCCTGCTGCTGAGCAACCACAACGCTTTCATGGATTTCAAGGTCCTCACCAAGGCCATCTATCCCCGCCGGGCCAATTATGTGGTGGCCATCGACGGCTTCATCGGCCGCGAGTGGCTCCTTCGCAACGTGGGATGCATCTGCAAGCGCAAGTTCACCTCCGACGTCACGCTGGTGCGGCAACTGCTGCGGGTGGTGGAGAACGGCGACGTGGCCGTGGTGTACCCCGAGGCCAGGTATTCGCTCTGCGGCACCACCGCCGTGCTGCCCGAGTCGCTCGGCAAGCTTTGCAAGCTGCTCAAGGTCCCGGTGGCGACGTTCATCTGCCACGGGCATCATGTCAACTCTCCGTTCTGGAACCTGCATCCCCGCGGAGTCAAGCCTACCGAGGTGGATTTCAAGCTGTTGTTTACTCCGGACGACCTTGCCCGCCTGTCGGCTGACGAGATAAACGCCCGTCTGGTCGAGGCTTATCAGTATGACGATTTTGCATGGCTTCGCGACAGCGGCAGGGTGATGCATTACAATCGCCGCGCCGAGGGGCTGGAGAAGGTGCTGTATCAGTGCCCCGACTGCGGCACCGAGTACGAAATGAGCTCCGAGGGCAACATACTCACGTGCAACCACTGCGGCATGCAGTGGGAAATGGCGCCGGACGGTCAGCTCCGGGCCCTCAGGGGCGCTACCCGTTTCTCCCATGTGCCCGACTGGTACGAATGGGAGCGCGCACGCGTTCGCAGCGAGGTCGAGGCCGGGACCTATTCCACCGGCGAGCTTCCCGTAGAGGTACGCTCCCTTCCCAATTCAAAGAAATTCATTGCGCTCGGCAAGGGGACCATGGTTCACGACATGAACGGCTTCCATGTGAGCGTACACGACCTGCTGGGGCGGGAGCACACCATGGACATTCCCGTGCCGTCCGCCTATTCGGTCCATATCGAATACAATTATCTGGGCAAATGGGGCGACTGCGTCGACCTCAACACCCTCACCGACACCTGGTACACCTATCCCAAAGTCCCGGGCTGCATCCCTCCGGGCAGCCCCGTCGAAGACCTCGACTGGACTCCCCGCTGCTCGGTGACCAAGATGGCACTTGCCACCGAAGAGCTCTATTATGCCTGGCGCCGCTCCATAGGCAAGCCCTGCAAGCCGGGGCTGGCTTAGAGCATCTTGTGCATCTTGCTGCGGTTGCGCCAGCCGGCGTCGGACTTGGTGGTCGTGAAGTAAACGACAATGTCGGCGTCCGACTTCCAGTCGACGAAATAAATCGTCTTTTTGGCGTCTGACTTATAGTTTACGAAGTACCAGAGGCCCTTCTGTGCGTCGGCGTCCGACTTGTAACTGCATTTGTACACCACGACGTCGGCGTCTGACTTGTTGTTGGTTACGTAAACCTTCACCTGGGCGTCGCTTTTGTGGTTGACGGAATAAACCGTCTGCGCCCCTGCGGCAACCGTCCCGATTACCGCGAGGATTAGGACAAGGAGTAACTTCTTCATATTATGGTAGTTAATCTTTTGCCAGGCAGAAATCCATGATGGATTCCAGATTGTCCTTGTCGAGGTGCTGCCCGATGAAGACTATCTGGTTCATGCGGTCGCCGTAGACGGGGTCCCAGTCGCGGCGGAGCTTGGCGTCGCGGCGCATCATCTCCTGGAGTTCGTCCTCGGGCATGGTGGCGAACCACAGGCCGGCGTCGCGGACCGTCTTCTGGCTGCCCGCCTGCTCGAAGAGGAAGCAGCGGTCGGTGTCGTGCGAAAAGTAGCAGAGGCCCTTGGCGCGGATTATCTCGCGCGGCCAGCGCTTGGCGACCATCGCGTCGAACTTGTTGATGTCCAGCGGGGGACGGGCGGTGTAAACGAAGGTCTGGATGCCATATTCCTCAGCCTCGCCCTCGTCGTCGTGGTGATGATGGTGATGGTGTCCATGCTCCTCGTGCTCGTCATCGTCGTCATCGTCATCGTCGTGATGGCCGTCACCCTCGATTTCGGCAATCCAGGCCGCGGACGTGGCGACGGCGTCGAAGTCGAACGCCCCGGTATTGAGCAGCTTCTCCAGAGGAACGTCGCACCAGTCGCAGGGGATTATTTCCGCCTTGGGCTGGATGGCGCGGATGATGCCGCGCACCTGGGCGAGCTCCTCCGGGCTCACTTCGGAGGCCTTGTTGAGCAGGATGATGTTGCAGAACTCAATCTGTTCTATGACAAGGCGTTCCAGGTCTTCCTCGCCGAGGTCTTCCTTCTTGAGACTCTCGCCGCAGCCGAACTCGTCGCGCATGCGGAGGGCATCGACCACCGTCACTATGCAGTCGAGTGTGGGTATGCTTGCCCCGGGGTATGCCGGAGGGGCGAGCTGGGGATAGGAGCAGATGGTCTGGGCGATGGGCCCCGGTTCGCAGATGCCGCTTGCCTCGATGACTATGTAGTCGAAGCGCTTTGCCTTTGCAAGCTCGTCCAGCTGGGCCACCAGGTCCATCTTGAGGGTGCAGCAGATGCAGCCGTTCTGCAGGGCCACGAGGCTGTCGTCGGTTCCGCCGACCACGCCCCCTTTTTCGATTAGGTCCGCATCTATGTTGACCTCGCCCAAATCGTTTACTATCACGGCGAACTTGATGCCGCGCCTATTGTTCAGTATGCGGTTGAGAAGGGTAGTCTTGCCGCTTCCCAGATAGCCGGTCAGCAGAAGTACCGGCAGTGCTTTGTTGTTCAGTTCAAGATTCATAGTATGCAAAGATAGCTATTTTTTCGTTCTTATTCCAGCGCACCGCGCCGCATCCACCTGCCTCCGCGCACGTACAGGAAGAAGGCGATGCCTTTCACCGTGAGGTCGGTGGCCATGGCAATCCAGTAACCCACAAGCCCGAGGGTGGGGGTGAGCAGAAGGGCCAGACCTATCCTCACGACCCACATGGAGGCGAGGTTGAGGATGGTGGGCACAAGGGTGTCGCCGGCGCCGGCGCATACTCCGAATCCCACTATGGACAAGGCGTAGAACCCTTCGGCGAAGGCCTCGATGCGCAGTACCCGCGCGCCGAGCGCAACCACCTCGGGGTCGATGCTCAGCAACCCCATGATTGCAGGGGCGAAGGCATACAGCACTACGGCCAGCAGCGACATCAGCAGCACCGCCATTCCCATGGTCACCCAGGCGAAGCGCCTTGCCATATCGGAACGCCGCGCCCCGAGGCTCTGGCCAACAAGCGTGGTGGCGGCCTCCTCAAGCCCGTATCCGGGCATGTAGCAGAAGCTTTCCGCGGTAATCGCGAAACTGTTGGCGGCAATTGCGACGGCTCCCAGCGGGGCCACGATGACGGTGCTCATCACGTATGCCCCCCTCATGACGACGTTCTGCAGCCACAGCGGCCCGGTGATGCCGAAGGCCTTGCGAAGCGTCGCCCTGTCGGGCAGCACCGGCCCCGGGGCCCCTCCCTCGCTGCGAAGCTCGGACGACCTGCGGGAGACGTACCAGATGCCGAACACCGATGCGCAGGTCTCTGCCAGACCGGTGCCCCAGGCGGCCCCGACCACCCCCATGTCCAGCAGGAATATGAAGATGTAGTTGAATATCACATCGAGCACTCCCATGCATACGTATATGATGCTGGGGACCTTCATGTTGCCGCTGGCCTGCATCATCGAGGCGGCAGCGAATCCGGTGGAGCCTATGGGAAGGAAAAGGGAGACTATGAGGAAGTAGGCCGAAGCCTCGGCGCGAATCTCCTCTTCGCCGCCGAGAGCGCGCGGAAGTACCCCGCTGAGCGACGCCCCGATGGCCCCGAACAGCACTCCGAAGAGGAACACCGTGGTGAGCCCCTGCCGCCGCAGCCGGCGGGCGCGGTCGAATTCCTGCGCCCCGCAGGCGTGTGCGACCTGCACGCTGAATCCGGTTATCACGGCCATCGTGAAGCCGTTGAGCAGCCAGATGCATGTGGACATGAGACCCACGGAGGCTGAAGGTCCGGCTCCCAGCCTGCCGACCATGGCGGAGTCGATATACTGCATGAGGACGCTTGACAGTTGTGCCAGGATGGCCGGCACCGCCAGCATCATCGTGAGGCTCAGCTGCTGCCCGCCGGACAACGGTTCGCCGCCTCGCAGGCGGCCGAGGAGTATGTCTTTTTCATTCGCCATGAAACAGGGTGCAAAGTTAGGAAAAGTTGTTATATTTGTAGGCTAAATTAATGCACCAACCAACTAATTAACAAATTTTTTACAACCGACTTATGAAAAAAATTGCAACCCTCGTCCTTGCATTGGGACTGAGTTTGGTGGCAATGGCCCAGAACGTAACGCTCAAGGGCGTGGTTCTCGACTCCCAGAACGTACCGGTCATCGGAGCGTTCGTGGTTGAGCAGGGCACCGCAAACGGTACCATGACAGGCGAGCAGGGAGACTTCTCCCTTGCCGTCCGCCGTGGCGCCGTCGTCGAGGTATCCTGCATAGGCTACACCACCCAGACTCTCATCGCAGATGCGGACAAGGAAATCACCGTCGTCCTTCCCGACGACACCCAGATGCTGGAAGAGACCGTGGTCATCGGCTACGGCACCCAGAAGAAAAGCGTGGTGACTGCGTCTATCGCAAAGGTTGACGCAGACGCACTCAGCCTCACCGCTCCCACCCGCGTGGACAACGCCCTCAAGGGCCTCACCGCCGGCGTTACCGTCACCGCATCCTCCGGTCAGCCGGGCGCCAGCTCCCGCATCCGTGTACGCGGCGTGGGTTCCATCAACTCTTCCGACCCTATCTACATAGTGGACGGAATGCCTATTGCAGGCGGCATCGACTACCTCAATCCTTCGGATATCGAGAGCATCGAGGTCCTCAAGGATGCGGCCTCCGGAGCAGTCTACGGCACCAGGGCCGCCAACGGCGTGGTTCTCGTGACCACCAAGAAGGGCGGCAAGGGCAAGGCCAGTATCGACTACAACTTCTCCTACGGCATCTCCAACCCCTGGAAGATGCGCGAAGTGCTCAACGCCAGCGAGTACGCGCTCCTCATCAACGAGGGCCTCATCAACTCCGGTTCAGCACCCCGCTACGCAGACCCGTTCAGCTACGGCGCAGGCACCGACTGGCAGAAGGAAGTTTTCAACCGCAACGCCCCGCAGCAGACCCACGAGCTGTCCGTCAGCGGCGCGACTGATGCCGTAAACTACTATCTGTCACTTGGATACACCGACCAGCAGGGTATAGTCGGCGGCAATTTCGGCCGTTCCAACTACAACCGTCTCACCCTGAGGAGCAACACCGGCTTCACCCTGTGGGATGCCAGCAAGGAGCGCAATTTCCTCAACAAGATGGTCCTTACCGAGCAGCTGTCCTACGCAAGGATTTCCTCCAAGGGCATCAGCGAGAACTCCCAGTGGGGCTCACCCCTCGGTTCCGCCCTCGCCCTCAGCCCCATCCTGGGCGTGTATGCCACGGATGACCAGCTCAAGGAGTACGCCGCCGTATATGCGGGCGAGAAGCTCGTCACCGACGCAGCCGGCCGCACATTCATGATTCCCGGCAGCAACTACAACGAGATGGTCAACCCCATCGCCTCCCTGTCCCTGCCCGCCAACGACAACTGGAGCCACAAGATTGTGGGCGCCTTCGGCGGCGAACTGCAGATTTGGGACAACATCAAGCTGCATTCCACCCTCAGCATCGACATGAGCTTCTGGGGCAACAGCGGATACACCCCTCTCTTCTACCTTTCCGGAAACAACCGCGCAAGCTCCACCAACGTCAACGCCCAGTATGAGAAGGGTCTCGTGTGGCAGGTGGAGAACTACCTTACCTGGAGCAAGGAATTCGGCGCCCACAGCGTATCCATCCTCCTCGGCCAGAGCGCCATGGAGAACTCTTCCGACGGCCTGTACGGCATGCGCCGCGACCTTGCCGAGGAATGGTACGGCAAGCCCTACATCAACAACGCTCCCAACAACACCGACGAGGCCGACAAGCAGAGCGCCAGCGGCTGGGTGAATTCCCCCTACCGTCTCGCATCTTATTTCGCCCGTGCCGACTGGAACTATGACGAGCGCTACATGGCACAGGTGACGTTCCGCCGCGACGGCTCTTCCCGCTTCGGCGCCAACAACAAGTGGGGTAACTTCCCGTCCGTGTCCGTGGGCTGGAACCTCCACAAGGAGCCTTACATCACCCTTCCCGCATGGTTCACGACCGCCAAGGTCCGCGCTTCCTGGGGCATCAACGGTTCCGACGCCTTCGACGCCTTCCGTTACACCACCCTCACCTCCAAGGACAACAACTACATCCTCGGCACCGGCGAGGCCATCGCCCAGGGCGTGAAGTCCAGCGGCCTTGCCAATCCCGACCTCCACTGGGAGCGTTCCATACAGACCAACCTCGGATTCGACCTCGGATTCTTCGGCAACGCCCTCACCCTCGGCGTCGACCTGTACAACAAGACTACCGACGGCATGCTCCTCCAGGTGCCCACTCCCGCTTACGTAGGTGAGAGCAGCCCCTGGGGCAACGGCGGCAAGATGGTCAACCGCGGCGTGGAAATCGAAGCCGGCTACAAATGGGGCGCCGGCGACTGGAGCTTCCGCCTCGGAGGCAACGCCACCTACCTGTACAACCGCCTGATTTCCATGGGTAACGAGAGCGGATTCAACAACTACGACTCCTTCCAGGGCGCAGGCACCATGACCCGTGGCCAGAACAACTATCCTTTCCCGTTCTTCTACGGCTA
Source organism: uncultured Bacteroidales bacterium (assembly GCA_946614205.1). The sequence goes on from CAMOGR010000216.1 coordinate 14,989, forward strand.
CAAGACCGACGGCATCTTCCAGAACCAGGCCGAAATCGACGCCTACGTCAATGACAAGGGCGAGAAAATCATGCCCGACGCAGTTCCCGGCGACGTGCGCTTCGTGGATGCCGACAAAGATGGCGACTTCGACGCCGACGACCGCACCTACATCGGCAACGGCATGCCCGACTGGACCTTCGGCCTCAACTTCTCCGCAGGCTGGAAGGGTCTCGACTTCTACATGCTCTGGCAGAGCACCGTGGGCAACGACATCCTCGACGTAACTCGCCGTACCGACATCTCCGAGTCCAACATGCCCGCATACATGCTCGGCCGCTGGACCGGCGAAGGCACCTCGAACAAGTATCCCCGCATAGTCAGGGGCGACAATGTCAACTGGCAGATGTCCGACCTGTACGTACAGGACGGCAGCTACCTGCGCCTCAAGAACATCCAGCTCGGATACACCCTCCCGCAGAAATGGACCAAGCACGTGCTCGTGTCCTCGCTGCGTTTCTACGTTGCGGCAGAGAACCTGCTGACTTTCACGGGCTATCGCGGCTACGACCCCGAAATCTCCTCCGGCGGCACATCTCTCGGAGTCGACTACGGCGTGTACCCCCAGCCCCGCACTTTCCTCTGTGGTCTCAACATTAAATTCTAAGAGATTATGAGAAAGCACATCATACTGGCGGCAGCAGCCGTCCTGGCCCTCGCAAGTTCCTGCGGCGACAAGTTCCTCACCGTGGAAAGCAACGACCAGAAGTTCCTCGAAGAGTATTTCACCACCGAGGAACACCTTCAGGAGGCCCTCATAGCGGCATACGACCCCCTCGAGTGGTTTGACTGGGCGGCAGACCAGTACAACCCCATAAACATCATGTCCGACATCATGGCAGACCAAATCTGGGTGGGCGGTTCAGACAAGACCGACAACGCCTTCTGGCACCTCATGATGAACTACGAAGCCCTTCCCACCAACTGCATGAGCGGAATCCTTTCCGACGCATACAGCGGCGTGAAGCGCTGCAACGACGTTCTCACCTACATGGGATGGGTGGAAGGCCTTCCTGCCGACACCGCCAAGAGCGTCGAGGCCCAGGCACGCGTGCTCCGCGCCTTCTACTACAACATCCTGTGGAAGTTCTGGGGCAACATTCCCTATTACGAAACCAACCTCACCGGCGACCTTACCGGGGAGCAGTTTACGGCCGACGAGGTGTACGGCAAGTTCATCGCCGACCTCGAGGGCGCCATCGCCATCGGCTCCCTTCCCATGAAATGGGAGGGTGAAGACACCGGCCGCGTATCACTGGCAACCGCTTACATGCTCTTCACCGAGGCTGTCCTCTACCAGAAAGACCAGACCCGTTACGCCAAGGCCCTGGACTACATGAAGGAAATCATCGACTCCGGCAAGTATGCCCTAATGGCCGACTACGGACAGATTTTCAAGCAGAGCGGCGAGTGGGGCAGCGAATCCATCTTCGAAATCACCTACAAGTCGGTCGGCGGTCAGCGCTACTGGAGCTGGGTGCGCGGAGCGGGCGGCACCGTCCTTCCCCGTCTCATCTCCCCGAACGGCCTCGGGGCCGATCCCGCAGGACATGACAGCGGCTGGGGCTTCGCACCGGTGCGCAAGGAGACATACGATATGTTCGACGCCGCCGACGCACGCCGCGACGCCACCTGCTGGGTTCCTTCCGCAAGCTACAATCCCCGTTACCAGGACACCGGCATCTTCCTCGAGAAGTACGCCGCATACAAGGATTACGGTGATACCGACGGCGACTCCGACCTGCGCTTCGGCAACAACCTCCGCTGGTACCGCTATGCCGAGACGCTGCTCTACGCAGCGGAACTCGTATCCCTCGGGGCAGGCTCTGGCGACGGAGCCGCATGGCTCAATGCCGTACACGGCCGTTCCCTTGCCGGGCAGACAGTGGAGTTCAGCATGGAGAACATCAAGGAGGAACGCCGCCTTGAGTTCGTCGGCGAAGGCAAGCGCTACTGGGACCTCGTGCGCTGGGGTGACGCCCCCTCCGTGCTCGTTCCCGACTCTTACGGTTACCGCACCAACACTTGGAGCGAGTCCAAGAAGTATCTTCCTTTCCCCCAGAGTCTTATGGACGCCACCGAGGGCAAGGCCTACCAGTTGAAGCAGAACAACTATTAGAATCATGAAAAGAATAACATACTTCCTCGCAGCGGCGGCTCTCGTGCTGACAGGCTGCGCCAAGGAACAGTTCGAGCACCCCAGCGAGCAGAATGCGCCCCAGACTGCGTCGGCCTACAATCCGACCGTCACCGTCGACCAGGAGCTCAATCAGGTGACCTTCTCGCTCGGAGAGAAGGGCGTCATCCCCGTATGGGTGTTCCAGGACAGCGCGGGAGAATTCACTGAATACCGCGCCCGCGACGACTTCCGCCGCATCTTCACCGCTTCCGGCGACTACAAGGTGCGCATGTACGTCATGAATGCATCCGGAACCTCTCCCGACTATGTGGAGAAGTCATTCCATATCGACAACACCCTCGTCGATTTCTCCAAGTACGTAAAGTATATTTCAGGCAGCGCTTCCCGCACATGGCGCATCAACAATGCCGTTGAGGCTCACCAGGCCTGCGGTCCCGACATCAGCGACCCTGTGAGCTGGTGGTCCGCCAAGCCCGATGAGAAGGAGGCTTTCGGCCTGTACAACAGCCGCATGACCTTCACCGGAGACGGCAAGTACACCTTCGATCCGGGTGAGGACGGCACTTTGTACGTGAACGTAGGCGTGACCGCGGCACCCTATGCCGAGGCAGGCCACGACGCCGACTACCAGGTTCCCGTGAGCGTCACCGACAGTGAATACAAGTTCACCGTAGAGGGAGACGCCCTCATGCTGGCCCTGCCCAGTGCGGCACCGTTCGCCTACATCCCCAACGACGACTTCGTCAAGGACACCCGTTTCCACCTCATGAGCCTTACCAACTCCGAGATGGTGCTGGTCGCATATACTGCAACCGGCAACAACGGCGGTTCCATCGCGTGGCAGTTCATCCTCACCAGCAAGGAGGCATCGGCTCCCGAAAGCCCTCTTGCAGGCACGTGGGTGATGGATTCCGAGGCTTCCGGCCACATGGCCTGCGGCCCCGATGCGGGCAATCCCGCCGGCTGGTGGTCCGCCGCGCCCAACGAGAAGGCCGACTTCGGCGTTTACGACAACAAGCTCACGTTTGAAAACGACGGAACCTACACCTTCGATCCGGGCGAGGACGGCCTCATCTATGTCAACTGGGGCTGCGCCACCGTGGACGGCCAGACCCACACCGAGCCCGACTTCACCCTTGCCTGGGAGAAGCAGACCGGCAAGTATCAGTTTGACGGCGAGACGCTTACCCTTCCCGCCAACTTCACCGTGGGGTATATCCCCAATGATGCCAGTTACGCCAATCCCGTATTCACCGTCACCGAGCTTACCGACAGCCGCATGGTCCTGGTGAGCGTCACCGACGGCATCGCCTGGCAGTTCATCTTCAAGAAGGAAGGTGCCCAGGGCGGACCGGACACCCCGGATCCCGGCACCGGCGACCTTGTCGAGGGCGAGAACCTCTGGGCGGGTGCCGAGTGCTCCATGGCCTACTGGTACAGCGCCGCTGACTGGAGCGGCAACCTGACGCCCGCAGAGGCCGAGATTCTTTCAGGCAACGGCCTCCGAGTCGTCATGCCCGAGGGAATCGGCGGCAGCGAGTGGATGGGACAGAACTCCTTCCACCTTGCAGGCGTAGGCGCATCCAAGGACGAGAAATACGATTTCTGGCTCACCCTTGAGGCTGACGAGGACATGACAGTCACCGTCAAACTCGCATGGGAAGGTCACGACACCACCAACGAGTTCTTCTACGACAACAACGTCCAGCTCAAGGCGGGCGAGCCCTTGAAGTACGTCAAGGCTTCCATCGAAACCGACCCCGGCAAGGATGAGCGCAACGACTACGATGGCATCGTGCTGTTCGTCGACACCGGCCGCAGCCCTGCCGGCAGCCAGGTCAAGATTACCGACATCCACTTCCAGAAGCACATCGGCGGCGGCGTTCCTGTCGACCCCGGCACTCCCGAGGTGGATTATACCACCAACGATCCTTCCATACCCGCAAGTTACTTCGACGTTGAGGGTGCAGGCAACCTTTGGCGCAGCGCTTCAATTTCCAACACCTACTGGTACAGCGGCGCCGACTGGGCCGGCGGCCTGGAGCCCATGGTCTTCAAGGCTGACGACTGGGGCGGCATCAAGGTCATCATACCCGAAGGCATCGGCGGCAACGAGTGGATGGGACAGACCGTGTTCCACACCGACATCCCTGCTTCCGCATCCTCCAGCTATGATTTCTGCGTCACCGTCAAGTCCGACGAGGACATCAACGACCTCACCTTCAAGCTTGCATGGGAAGGTAACGACAACGACCATGCGATGTTCTATGTGAACAACGCCAAGATAAAGGCCGGAGTTCCCTACACCTTCAAGATGAAGGAGCTCGTTCCCGACGTGGATTACGACAAGCTCGTCCTCTTCATCGACTGCGGCCGCTGCAAGGCCGGCACAGCCGTTTCCTTCACCAATTTCTGCTTTCAGCAGACCCCCGGAGCCGCCTCTTACGGCGAGAACCTCTGGGTGGACTCCTACCTCAAGGAAACCTGGTTCAGCCCCGCCGACTGGAGCGGCGGCCTTGATCCCGGCGCGTCTTACGAAGGCGGAGTGCTCAAGCTTACCGTTCCCGACGGCGTAGGCGGTTCCGAGTGGCAGGGACAGGTGAAAATCAATGCTCCCGTTGCGGCTTCCGTCGCAAAGCAGTACGATTTCTCCTGCAAAATCAAGGCTGACGACAACGTCACCGTCACCGTCAAGCTGGCCGATGCGAACGACGATTCCAACCACGCGTTCTTCTACGACAACGCCGTGGTGCTCGAGGCGGATACGCCTCTGGCATACAGGAAGACTCCCGTTGCTCCCGACCAGGATTATGCCGAAACTATGCTTATCTTTGACTTCGGCCGCTGCCCTGCAGGCACGGCAATTGAAGTGACTGACATAGTGCTCCGTGAAATCCAATAGCAGATGCGAAAAATGATTTTTACTGCGCTCCTTCTGGCCGCTGCCGTTTCATGCAACGGCCCGAAGGAACCTGTGGAGACGACCGACAACGTCAAGACCTCCCCGGAGGCCTTGACGCTCTCGGCCGAGCCGCAGACCGTAGTGCTCCAGGTGAACGCCGGCGAGGCCTTCCAGGCTTACTGCAACGACGAATGGGTGAAGGTTGATCCTTCATATACCGCAACCGCATCGGGAAGCGTGAACGTTACCGTCACCGAGAACCTCGACTATGAACCCCGCACTTCCGAGGTCGTAATCAAGGCCGGAACCGTTCGTCACAAGGTGTCCCTGACCCAGGCGGCCGCAACCTCTCCTTCCATCGTGGCCCCCGAGGGCTACAGGCTGGTGTGGAACGACGAATTCGACACTCCCGGCAAACCCTCTTCGGAGTGGTGGTACGAGACCGGAGGCGGAGGCTGGGGCAACAACGAGAGCCAGGTTTACGTTTCCGGCAGCCAGGACGGCGAGGACCTTGCAAGTATTTCTTCCGGCACCCTCAAGATAAAGGCGCAGAAGATAGGCGGCACTGTGTATTCCATCCGCATGAATACAAGCAAGAGCTGGACTTACGGCTGGTTCGAGGCCGCCATAAAGGTGAGCGACGTGCGCGGTTCATGGCCCGCATTCTGGATGATGCCCAAGAACTTCAAAACCTGGCCCGGCGACGGAGAGGTCGACATCATGGAATACGCCATCTCCACCCAGGGACAGAACCGTTCGTCCTCCAGCATTCACTGCAACGCATTCAACTGGCCCAAGGGCACCCAGAAGACCCACGTGCAGTCTGTCAAGAACGCAGCGTCCGAATTCCATGTCTATGCATGCGAGTGGACTGCCGACTGGATGAAGTTCTACATCGACGGCAATCTGCACCTTACTGTGAACAACGACGGCCAGGGCTACGACCACTGGCCCTTCTACACCCCCTTCTACCTCAAGCTCAACATGGCCTGGGGCGGAAACATGGGCGGCACGACGGACGAGAGCGCCCTTCCTGCCGTGTACGAAGTCGACTACGTCCGTGTGTTCCAGAAAAAATAGACCGCTTTGAGGCTTCGGAGGCATATATTCCTGATGTTCGTTTTCCTGCTGGCGCTCTCCGCCTGCAGGAAAGACCGGATTGAGGAAGATACCTCCGACCGCCTCAAGAGCGTTACCGTGCTGGGCGCGGAAGTCGTTCTGCCCAGGGATGGCACCGCCGAGATATCCTTCAGAATCGCCGACCCGGGCTTTTCCTTCAATTACAACGTCTCTTCTTCCTACTGCCAGGTGCGGCTGCTGCGCCGCGACGGTTCGGCACCGGACTGCTTCCGTCTCCACAACGTGCTCGGCGGCGGACAGCCCGGCCTTTATACCGCAGTGCTCAAGGACAGCGGCGCCGGACAGGATTACAAAGAAGAGGTGTGCATAACCATCGTGCAGTTCGGAGCGGGAGGCGAATCCTACGTGGCCTCCTCCTACCTTACAGTGCGCAGCGAGACAGAGCAATACAGCGTGCTGGTCGAGACCGGCCTTCCGGTCATATACATCGACACCGAAAACGGCAAGGCGGTGACGTCCAAGACGGTTGAGGTCCCTGCCGTGCTGAAGGTCAAGGGCGCCGGGGCTTATTCCGACCAGCCGCAGGTGAACTGCACCATCCGCGGCCGCGGCAACACCACCTGGAGCTGGCCCAAGAAGCCGTATCTCGTGAAGCTCGAGAACCGGCTCAAGATGCTCGGAATGCCCGAGCACAAGCGCTGGGTGCTGCTCGCCAATTTCATGGACCGCACGCTGATGCGCAATCTGGTATCCATGAAAGTGGCGTCGCTCACAGCCCTCGAATGGACTCCGCGCTGCGTGCCGGTGGAGCTAGTCCTCAACGGCAGGCACGTGGGCAGCTACCTGCTTATCGAGCAGGTGCGCGTAGACGAGAACCGCCTGGACATATCCGAAGACCGGGGCTGGCTGCTGGAACTCGACTTCCACTACGACAACGAGATACAATGGCATGACCACGGCATCCCCTTCGGAATCAAGTATCCCGACCCGGACGACATCACCAAGGACCAGATAAATTACATCCGGAAGCATATCGCCGAAGTGGCGAACACCATCTACGGCGCCTCCTTCGCCGACCCCGAAACCGGATATGCCCGGTGGATAGACGTCGATTCGTTCGTCGATTACTGGATATTATACGAGGTGATGGGGAACCACGAGCTGGGCAACCCTGGCAGCGTGTTCTTCCACATGGAGGAGGGAGGGAAGATTTACGCAGGTCCCCCGTGGGACTTCGACTGGGGGATACTGTCCTACAACACTTCGCCGCATGCGAAGACGGGTTTCGTCAACATGAATGCCATCTGGTATTCACGCCTGTTCAAGGATCCGGCCTTCCGCACCCGCGTGCGTGAGCGCTTCCGGGAACTGCTGCCTGCGCTGCAGACCATTCCGGCATACATCGACGAGTGCGAGGCGCTGCTTGAAGAGTCTGCCAGGCTCAATTTCGCCATGTGGGACCCTGCCGGCGACGCTTCCATGAACGGCGGTCACATAATCAACGGCGACGAGAGAATGAGCTATGCCGATGCAGTGGCGCGGCTGCGCAGCATTTACGAAGAAAGACTTAAAGTCATAGGAGACAATTTATGAAGAAGATAAAGCTTCCGCTGGTGGCAAAAGTGTTGATAGCCATTGCGTTCGGTATCCTGTTCGGACACTTTGTGCCGGGCTGGGCCGTGCGCGCGGGCAATACGCTTACGGGCATTTTCGACCAGTTGCTTCGCTTCTTCATTCCGCTTATCATCATTGGTCTCGTGACGCCTGCGATCGCCGATTTCGGCAGGCGGGCGGGTAGGATGCTGGTGGTCACCGTGCTCCTGGCCTATTTCTTCACGGTATGCTCGGGGCTGTTCGCCTACGCCTTCAGCGTGAATCTCTTCCCCGGAATGCTGTCGCAGGGCTCGCTCTCTGCGCTCGAAGAGGCCGGAAGGGAGTTCGCGCCATTCTTCACCATCAACATTCCTCCGCTCGCCGACGTCATGACCTCTCTCGTACTCTCCTTCATGCTTGGCCTAGGCATTGCCGTGACCGGGGCGGAGAAGATGCGAGCGTGGTTCGACGAACTGCGCAACATTGTGGTCCTGAGCATCGAGAATGTGATTATTCCGCTCCTGCCGTTCTATATTTTCGGTCTGTTCATGGACATGGCAGCCGCAGGTAAGGTCGGCCCCGTGCTGGGCTCTTTCCTTGCCGTCGTCGGCGTGATTCTGGGAATGACATGGGTGCTGCTGCTCATGCAGTATCTGGTGGCCGGACTGGTGGCCCGCCGCAATCCCTTCAAGGCGCTCTGGGGCATGCTGCCCGCCTACCTTACCGCCCTCGGCACCTCGTCTTCTGCGGCTACGATTCCGGTTACGCTGCGCTGCACAGTCAGCAACGGAGTGCGCTCCGACGTGGCGGGATTCACTGTTCCCCTGTGCGCCACGATACATCTTTCCGGCAGTACGCTCAAGATAACTTCGTGCGCCATAGCGCTTATGCTGATGATGGGCATGCCCTTCGACTTCATGACCATGCTGGGTTTCATCATGATGCTGGGCGTCACCATGGTGGCGGCTCCGGGAGTGCCCGGCGGGGCGATTATGGCGGCTCTGGGAATACTCGGTAGCATTCTTGGCTTCGACGCCACGCAGCAGGCCCTCATGATTACGCTCTACATTGCGATGGACAGCTTCGGCACCGCCTGCAACGTGACCGGCGACGGAGCCATCGCACTGATTATCGACCGTATATCAAAATAAATCAAAGGGCTCCCGACTCCGCCAGGCAGAGGGCTTCCGTGCAGAGGCTGTCGCAGCGTTCGTTCCAGGCATCGCCCCGGTGGCTGTGCACCCATTTGAATTCCAGACGCAGCTTTCTCTCTTTTTTAACCTGCCTGTACAGGAGCAGCAGGTCGCTGTCGGGCTTGTTCTTGCGGGCAGGGATGCGTCCGAGACCCCATACGGCATATAGGTAATCTGTGATTATCAAGGCTTTGCTGCCATAGGGCAGGGCCTGCATGGCCGCTATTATCGCCTTCAGCTCAGCCCTCTGGCTGGTCTCCTTGCGCAGCACGAACGAGTCTTCGCTCACAAGCGAAAGGTCGTCCGCCTTCAGGATGATGTACGCTCCCGCTCCGATGTTGTGGCTCACGGAGTAACCGCCGTCGGTATATATCACATACTCGCCTTTCATTGTTTAAAAACGTACGCCGAGGGTTACGTTGGCTTTGGCAAGGGACCTGTTGATGCTGAAGTTAAGCTCCCTGCGGCTCCAGAAGAGCAAGTCTTCGGCCGTGGCGTGAATCCCGAAGTACCATTTTTTTATGTAGTACAGGACTGCGATGTTGCCTCCGGTGACGAAGATGGGCGATTCCCATGAGAACCGTTCGTTGTTCTCCCGGAATACGATTCTGGAGTCGTTCAGGAAGCCTACGGTTTCCGTGAGGCTGAGGTGAATCAGCCAGTTCTCTCCGGGGACCCAGTTGTAGCCGTATCCGCCGCCCAGGCCCAGATATGCCGTACCGGCGCCTATGATTTCTGCATCGGGATATGTCTCGGGATTGGAGAAAACGCCGTACACCTGGGCTTTGAAGGTAAGCAGGGGACTGCCTGCGCTGCGCAGCTGGCGATAGTTCTGGCTGGTCGCGGCGGGCATCGAAAAGCGCTTGCCGTTGAATGCAAAGTAGGCGCTCGCGTGAGTGGAAACCACGATGACATCGCCTCTGTTCAGTGCGAAGGCCACCCCGTCCACATCGGAGGAGCCGGAGAACCCGTATGCGAAGGACGCTCCGAGCGCAAAGCCGAAACGGTTGCCGTTGGATTTTATTTCCAGGTCGGCGCTTCTCTTCATCTTGCCGGGAACGTAGCCCAGGTCAAGCACGAGTCCGCGGTAGCCGGCGCCTATGGTCTGCTTGAAGACCAGGCCGCTGCGGGCGCTCAGGTCGATGTTTTTCCTGTCCTGCCCTCGTGCGTGCAAGCTGACGTTCTCCCAGGTATTTAAACTCTGGGTTCGCACCAGCCAGCGTTCCTGCGGGCGGTAGATGTAGGTGGTGTCGTAAACCTGATTGGACTGCCGCTTGCGGAACCATTCGTCCACTTTGCTGAAGAACTGGGCGTTGGCCGGTGCGCAGGAAAGCAGCGTCACGACTGCTATGAACAGGTGTTTGGCGAGCCTTGGTGCGGTCATTGGCTGCGCTTGCTGACCCTCTTTGAGATACCGATGGCACGCGTAGGGCAGACCAGGCGGCACAGGTGGCAGCCGACGCACTTGGAACCAATCAGGCGCGGCCTGCGGTCCTCTCCGAACTCGATGGCCTGGTGTCCGCCGTCGTTACAGGAAATCCAGCAGCGGCCGCATCCTATGCAGACGTCGCGGTCGAACACCGGGAATACCACGGTGCTGCGGTCGAGCTTGTCGGGGAGTGCGAAATCCTTTAGCTGTTCGTTCACAAGGTCTTCCAGCCTGGTGATACCACGTTCCGCCATGTATGCCGACACGCCGGCGACCAGGTCGTCGATTATGCGGTAGCCGAACTCCATGACTGCGGTGCAGACCTGCACGTTGCGGCAGCCCAGACGTATGAAGTCGAGGGCGTCCCACCATGTCTCGATGCCGCCTACGCCGCTGATTTGCAGGTCTCTGATGTACGGATTGGTGCTTATCTCGAAGATGTGCCTCAGCGCGATGGGCTTGACCGCCTTGCCGGAGTATCCCGAGATGGTCTTCTTTCCGTTCACCGCCGACGTGGGGCTCATTGTGATGGACTTGATGGTGTTGATGGCCGAAATTCCGTCGGCGCCGGCGAAATGCGCCGCCATGGTGGGGGCGGTGATGTTCATTATGTTCGGCGTCATCTTGGGGATGACGGGTATGCTCACGCTCTTCTTGACAATCGAGGTGTATGCGGCCACCAGCTCGCTGTTCTGGCCCACGTCGCTGCCCATTCCGGCATACTTCATCTGGGGGCAGGAGAAATTGAGCTCCACGCCGTCCAGGCCGGCCTCTTCGGTCATGCGGGCGAGCTTTATCCACTCGTCTTCGTTCTGGCCCATGATGGAGGCGATGACGATTTTGCCGGGGTAGTTCTTCTTGAGGCGGGAAAGGATTTCAAAGTCGGCTTCCGGCGTGTTTTCCGACAGTTGTTCCATGTTGCGGAAGCCTATGAAGTCGTTCTTCCGGTCGCCGTGAACGGAGTCGAAACGGGGAGAAACCTCGTTGATGTCCTCGAAGCAGATGGTCTTGTAGAACACGCCGCCCCAGCCCGCCTCGAAGGCGCGGGCAATCATGTCATAGCCGGTGCAGACCGCCGATGAAGCGAGGAAGAAAGGGTTCTCGCAGTGAAGGCCGCAGAAGTCGATCGAAAGGTCGGCCTTCGCGGGCTCCTTCGCGGGCTTGAGCACCGACGCCACCTCGCGTATGCGGATAGGCAGGTCGTAATGGATGCAGGCCGCCTCGCACGGCGCGCTGCAGCCCTCGCATGTCCCGGAGTCGAGGTACGCTCCGGCAATGCCTTCGTTGTAGAATCTCACAGCCCTGAGGGCTCTTGCGGGGTCCTGGCCCTTGGGACAGGCCTTGGTACATGGAGCGTCTGCGCAGAACAGGCAGCGCCCGGCTTCTTCGGAAAGGTGCATCATGAATGCAAATATATCTAATTTATCGTTATTTTTGCGACATGACCAGAACAATTTATTTCGCAGGAGGATGCTTCTGGGGCGTGGAGCATTTTTTCAAGGGGGTGGACGGCGTGCTCGCCACCGAACCGGGTTACGCCAACGGTTCCTTCGAGAACCCCACGTACGAGCAGGTCTATACCGACACCACCGGCTTTGCAGAGACGGTGCGGGTGGACTACGACCCCGACCGGGTGAGCCTGCAGAAGCTTGTCCGTCTGTTCTTTACGATTATCGACCCGCTGTCCCTCAACCGCCAGGGACATGACGAGGGGACGCGATACCGTACCGGGGTGTATTATGTGTCCCCGGAGGACGTTCCGGTCATCGAAGCGGAATTCGCCGCGCTGCGCTCCCGCATCGGGGAAGGGTGCGTCGTGGAATTTGAGCCGCTGAAAGGTTTTTACGGTGCCGAGGAGCGCCACCGTGATTATCTCGACAAGAATGCCGGGGGCTATTGTCACCTGCCGCTCAAGACCTTCAGGTATCTGCGCCTGTATCAAGACATTGCCCTGATGATTGAAGGCGAGCCCGACCCCGTTGCCCGCCAGGCCGAGACCGCAGCGCTCATTTTCGAACGCATGCGCTTCTTCTGGGTGGGTTTCTACCGGGTACTCGGCGACGAACTGGTCCTCGGCCCGTTCCAGGGCCCTGCGGCATGCCTTCGTATAGCACGCGGCAGGGGAGTCTGCGGCGCTGCGTGGGGCTCCGGCAAGACGGTGGTCGTCCCCGACGTGGAGCAGTTCCCCGGGCACATCGCCTGCAGCAGCCTTTCCCGTTCCGAGATTGTGGTTCCGCTCGTCCGGGACGGTGCCGTTACGGCAGTCCTCGACATCGACAGCACCGAGCCGTCCACCTTCGATTCCGTGGACGCGGCCTGGCTGGAGCTCATTGCCGAGCTGATTTAGAGGGGTTTAGGCCTTTGGCAAGCATTTTGCAATTTCATCGGTTGAGTATAACCATTAAACACTTACTGCGATGAGAACATTTAAATTCTATCTTCCGGCGCTCTTCGTGATGCTCTTTGCGGCATCTGCGCCCGCGCTCGCGCAGCAAGGTGCGCGACGCAACACCACCGTAACCACCCGTCAGGAAACCAGGGCTGAGCGCAAGCAGGAGAAGGTCAACGAAGTGCAGAAGCCGGCCAATGTGGCCAGCCAGAGCGCAACCGACTCCAGAATGCGTACGGCAGGAGGCTCGCAGAGCGACCGCCGCAGCGGAAGCGCCGCTTCTTCAGGCGGATATTCAGCTTCCTCGTCCGGCTCCGTACATGGCGGTACTTCTTCAGGCAAGGCAGGTTCGGCAGGCAGCGGCCACGGTCAGGGTTCTGTCGGCGGCGGTTCAGGCAAGTCCGGCGGTTCTTCCGCCTCCGGAATAGGCGGGACCGGCAGCAAGTCCGGCAGTTCTTCCTCCGAAATCGTTGCGAGACCTCCCGCAGGCGGCAACTCCGGCAGCTACTCCGGCGGCAGCTACTCCGGCAGCGGTTATCCCGGCGGCAACCGTCCTCCCGTAAGCGGTTCTTATCCCGGATACGGCTATGACAACCGTCCTCCCGTACCTCCTGCAGGCACTTATCCCGGAGGTTATTCCTATCCCGGCGTCAGGCCTCCTCTTCCTACCGTAAGGACATACGACAGGGCAGAGACGGTGTATCGCACCAACTGCTCCTCGATAGTGCTCCGCACGCTTTTCCGCACCAAGGAAGAGGCCTACAGATACGTTGAGGCGCTGCTTCGCGGAAGCGACTACACCATCGGAACCTACGGCAACGGTTACAGCTGGCTCCAGAGCGACGTGACTTTCATCCCCACGCCTTTCGACTGGACCAACCCCATGACCCACAACCAGTTCCGTATCAAGGTGAGCTTCTTCAGGAGCTTCGGCTACGTAAAGGCGACAATCAGCGGCGAGTGGCGCGAGTCGGTACTCTCGAGTATCTTCTCCACCCTCCGCTTCCAGCCCAGCAGCAGCTACAGCACCTACTACGCCTGGAACGTCCTCGAGGACCTGGCCGATGCCATCCCTCACACCGCACTCTCATACCGATAAGAGTTAAGATATCTAGGGAAATTCTAACACAAACAAAAATTACTAACTGTACAAGGGGCTGACCGTACTGGCCAGCCCCTTTCATGTCTCTATCGCCTTTCTACGCTCTCACAAAGGCGTTACCATGAGAGCAGGCGGACGCCGGAGAGGTCGAGAAGGCCAGGGTCGGAGAGGTCGCTTGCCATCTCGGTCCAGAAGATGGTGCAGTCGCGGATGACTATGTCGTGAATCATAGACTTGAGTCCCTGGGCGCTGATGCCTATGCGGGCGTCACGGCAGACGACGCCGTCGATTTCGATGTCGCAGAACTCGGGAAGGAACTGCTGTGTTTCCTCCATCTTGCCCTGTTCGCCTACGGAAACATTCATGTAGGAGGTCTCGAAGACGATGGCCTGGTCGCGTATGTCGCTCATCCATACATCCTTGATGCGAATGTTGGAGGTGCGTCCGCCGCGCCCGGGCGCGCTCTTGAAGCGCAGGCCCGTATCTGTGCCGCTGAAGGTGTTCTCCACGACGGCCACATCCTTGATGCCGGCGGAGAACTCGGAGCCGATGACGAATCCGCCATGGGCGTGGAAGACCTTGTTGCCCCTGATGAGGATGCGCTCGGTCGCACCCTGTTCCGCTGCCATGGGACCGCCGCCGGCCTTGAGGCAGATGCCGTCGTCGCCGACATCCACTGTGCAGTCGGCGACGAGGACGTCGCTGCTGTGCATGAGGTCGATGCCGTCGCCGTTCTGGGCGTTCCAGGGGCATCGTACCGTTACGCCTACTATGGCGACGTTGTGGCAGCGCTGCGGCACGAGGTGGAACTTGGGGGAATTCTGGATGGTGACTCCGCTGACCAGCACCCGGCTGCAGTCGGTGAAGCGGATGAGGTGGGTGCGCAGGCGCTCCTGTTCCTTGAATCCGTCGGCGATATTGTCAAGATGCTTCAAATCATAGGGATACCAGAGCGAGCCCGACTCGGCGTCGGTGCCGCCCATGCGGTGGTAGTCCTTCCATTCGACGTCGCTGACCTTGCTGCGCTTGACTGCGCGCCACCATTCGCCGTTGCCGTCGATGATGCCCTCGCCGGTGATGCTGATGTCGCTGCGCTTGCTGGCGCTGATGCCGGGAAGTACCTTGCCGTCTTCACGGACGAACAGTTTCTTGTCGGGCGACATGAGCAGCAGGGCGCCTTTCTCGAGGTGCAGGTCGATGCAGTCTTTGAGCACGATGGGACCGGTCAGCCACACTCCCGCAGGGACGACAAGATGCCCGCCGCCTCGCTTGCCAAGTGTGCTGACGGCCTTGGAGAAGGCTTCCGTACACAGTGTCACTCCGTCGGGAACGGCGCCGAAGTCGCTCAGGACCACTTTGTTGTCCGGTATGGCAGGAAGCTCCGGGGCGTTCATCTCGAACGGGAGGCTGGTGTAGTATTTGTCGATGTCGACGGCGAACGCCGGCAGGCACGCTGTCGCGGCAATGATGGCAAAAAGAATTCGTTTCATGCTCCAAATATATGAAATTTCTTATTTTTGTGCTGATATGACCTCACTGATAACCATAATACTCAGCGTAATGCTGACCCGCTTCGCAGACCCAATGGTCGGAACGGACGCACACGGACACACCTTTCCCGGAGCCTGCGCCCCCTTCGGAATGATTCAGCTCAGTCCCGACACGCGCCCTCGGGCGGGCGACTGGGACGGCTGCAGCGGATACCATTATTCCGACAGCGTAATCTACGGGTTCAGCCATACCCACTTGAGCGGCACCGGCTGCGACGACTGGTGCGACGTGCTCGTCACGCCGGGCAGCGGCCCAAGCACTTTCAGCCACAGCAAAGAACGGGCCGAACCGGGATGGTACGAAGTGCGGCTCGACAACGGTATAGGCGTACGCCTTGCAGCCGGTAGCCGGAGCGCCATGCACGAGTATACCTTCCCCGCCGGCGAGGATGCCGTCATCACTGTCGACCTGCGCCACCGGGACCCGCTTGACGAATACGAGATTCACTTCGGACCCGACTGGGTGAGCGGCAAGAGGGTGTCATCCAGCTGGGCGCGCGGCCAGCAGCTGTACTTCTACATCGAATTCTCGGAACCGGCCGAAGCGCAGCTCCTGCATGACGGCACCGCAGCCCGCTTCACCTTCACTGGCCGCCGGGTGAGCCTGAGGGCCGCCATCTCCAGCGTATCGGAGGAGGGAGCGAAGGCGAATCTGCACAGCGAATATCCCCAGAGCCTCAATTCCCTCCGGACAGCCACCAGGAAGGCCTGGAACGAGTATCTCGGCAAACTGAAGTGCCCTTACAGGGACCGCGAACACCGCCGCCGCTTCTATACTGCGCTCTATCATACCGGCATTCACCCCTCCCTGTACTCCGACGCCGACGGCCGTTACCGGGGCATGGACGGAGAGATTCATACCGCCGACGGCTGGGAGCGTTATACCGTATTCTCCACCTGGGACACCTTCCGGGGCGAGCATCCGCTGCTCTGCATGATTGAGCCCGAGCGCAGTGCCGACTTCATCCGCAGCATGCTCAGTATATGGGAAGAGAACGGCAAACTGCCCGTCTGGGAGCTTTCCGGGTGGGAAACGGACTGCATGATAGGTTACAATTCGGCACCGATAATCGCCGACGCCATAGCCCGCGGCATCACCGGATTCGACGTTCAGAAAGCGTTCGACGCCATGGTGGCCAGCTCGATGCGGCCCGAGCACGGCATGGAGAGCTTCCGGGCCAACGGACTCGTGCTTGCCGACGACGAGCACGAAAGCGTCAGCAAGACCCTCGAATTCGCATACGACGACTGGTGCGTGGCGCAGGTCGCCAAGTATCTCGGCAGGCAGGAAGAATACGAAAGGTATATGCGTTCGGCCCAATACTGGCGCAATGTTTTCGACCCCTCCACCGGCTTTATGCGCGCAAGGCTCAACGGCCGCTGGTACGAGCCTTTCGACCCCAGGGAAGTCAACAACAACTACACCGAGGCCAACTCCTGGCAGTATTCCTTCTTCGTGCCGCAGGACGTAACCGGGCTTGTTGGAGCCATGGGCGGCGGCAAGGCTTTCCTGCAGCGCCTGGACGATCTGTTCAACGGCCCCGAGGGCACCACCGGCCGCACCCAGGCCGACATCACCGGATGCATAGGACAGTACGCCCACGGCAACGAGCCCAGCCACCACATCCCCTATCTGTACGGGGTCATAGGCCAGCAGTACAAGACTGACGAAACCGTAGCCCGCATACTTGACGGGCTCTACACCTCGGCCCCCGACGGGCTCTGCGGCAATGACGACTGCGGGCAGATGTCCGCCTGGTACGTCCTGAGTTCCCTCGGGCTGTATCCTTATTGCCCCGGCGCAGAGGTGTCCGGCATGACGTACATCCCCAAGAGCATAGTGGTCAACCCCTGGTTCGAGACCCGGAGCGAGATGTTCGCAGACTCGCTGCGGGTATCCATCGCCGGAGAAGGGAATATCTGGTACAGGACGGACGGCGGCACCTTCCAGCGCTACCGCGGGCCTTTCACCGTCTATAAGACGACGTCGATGGAGGCTTATTCTGAGATGGGAGGCAGGAGCAGTTTCACCACCCGCTGCACCGTCAACAAGATTCACAGCGACAGGGACGTGCAGGTGAATTCCAGATGCTCGTCCCAGTACAGCGCTGGAGGGCCTGACGCCCTGATAGACGGACGGATGGGCGGGATAAACTGGCGTACAGGCGGTTGGCAGGGATATCAGGGGACCGACTTCGAGGCCGTAGTAGACCTTCGGGAGGTCCGTCGTGTGAGGAGCCTCTCGGCAGGCTTCTGCCAGGACGCCCGATCCTGGATCTGGATGCCCCGCAGCGTCACCTTCTCGGTGTCTTCCGACGGAGCCCATTATACCGAAGCCGGCACCGTACCCACTCCGGTGGACCCCCGCGACATGGAAATCCAGCGCTGGGAATGCACCCTTCCCGTCGACCTGGATGCCCGCTACGTCAAAGTCAATGCAGTCAACTACGGCACCATCCCCGACTGGCATCCCGGCGCCGGCCACCCGGCATTCATCTTCATTGACGAAATAACGGTGGAATAGCCGGCCTGCGGTTTCAGAATACCATGTTCCAGGCCGCCTGCCGGGCGCGCTGGCTGTGGGCGGCGTTCATCTTGCCAAAGTTCCACTTGACGCCGAAGAGTATGTACCGGCCCATGACGAGGCGGTAGGAATCCTCTTCGTAATTGGCTGTGACAGTGTGGGTAAGGTTGCGCGTCTGGTTGAGGATGTCGTGTACCTTGACGCTCAGGTTGAAGGCGCCGATGTTCTTGGAAATCTCTGCGTTCCATTGCCATTCGGGCTGGCCGTATCCGGCCGAGTACCCTTTGTAGAACACATAGGCGAGGTCGGTCAGGAACTCGAATTCGTGCTTGGTGGTATATGAGCCTCTGCCGTAGAAACGGGTGCTCATGGTATTCAGGTTGGCCTGCGGATTGAGGGAATAGCGGGAGATGCGGCCGGAGGTGCTGGCGCCTGCGCTGAAGGACCATCGCTCCGGATTGTACTTTATGGACAGTTCCGCACTGGGGCTGAATGTGCCGGTCTGGCTTTCCTCGAAGCCGCTCAGACCGCCGTAGAAGCGGTCTCCGCGTGCATTCCCCCAGAAGTCGGCCATGAACGCCGAATAATCGAAGCCGTCCTTGTCAAGCGCCGGATGTGTCGACCTGGTTTGGTAGCTGGTGGAAGTGGAATATCCGGCGGAGCCGCCGAGCGTCAGGGACCAGAGTTTCCCGGCGTCCAGGGGCGTCGTGTAGTTTACCGACAGCCGGGAAACCAGACCGGGCTTGGTGGAATTCACCGGAACCGAATACAGAATGCCGTCCGGGTCGTACCACAGCGCGGACACGATGGGCATGAAGTTGATGTTTGCATAGGCATATATCATCAAGGTGGAGAACTTCTCCCGGTTGTTGCGTGTCCAGCTGGCACTTGCCCAGGTATGGGAATATGGCTTCAGATACACGTTGCCCATGCTCAGACGGGATGGGTCGCCGATATTCAGCACGGGGAGCATGCGGGAGACGGGCGGGCGCTGGGTGTACCCGGAGGCGGTGACATTGAACCTGTCGTTATCCTTGCTGTGCTGGAAGCGGAGCGTCGGCGTCACGAACCAGTTCCATTCGTCTTTGCCGGTAACCGTCTCGATGCCGTAACTTTTGGAGAACGTCTCGGTGAGGGCGCCGGACAGTGCCCCTCCGACGGTAAGCCAGCTGCTTTCTCCGAATTTGTACTGGACCGTCAGGCCGTATTCCTGGTTCAGGTATGAAGAATTGGTGACGGAGGAATAATAGTCGTTTTTCCCAAGGGCATCGAAGGCGTCGCGGACGTTGTCCCTGCGCTCCCAGTTGAGCGTTGCCGATGCTGAAAGCGTCCATTTCTCGCCGAGGGGCTCCGAATACATGAGTTCCCCGTTAAGCCAGTAAGTGGAGCCGTCGGAGTCATATTTCATGAGACGGTCTTCAATACCCTCCGAAGTGGCAAGGTGCGAGGTCTCGGTTTTTTCTCCGTCGTTCGCGTTCGCCGATGCACCAAACGCCAGACGGAGCGTACGGTCTTTCTTGCCAAAGAGTTCCCTGAAAGTCACGTCCGAATCCAGGAATACGTATTTGTAGGAAGACACGTTGCGGACAGTGGACCTGGAACTGTTCAGGAAACTGCCTTCCCTGTAGGTCCCGGTGCTGCCTGTGTTTGTTGCGTCAGATTGATTGTAGCGGAAATAGGGCCGTATGTGGAACCATACCTTGCCCTTCTCTTTCTGGAATTCCGCGTCGGCATTCAGGCCGTGGGAGTATGATTTCCCGTAGTTCTCCGTCGTGGATGACAGGTTTCCGTCGTCCTGGAAGACGGTCCTGTCCGCTCGTGTGCCCGAATCCGTATCTGTGTACTTGTAGTTTACGCTTACGGTGGTCTCTACGTCCTTGATGCGGGAAGTATTGGCGTTCACGCCCAGCTGGGCGGCTGTGGAAAGCCCCTGATCGGAGGAAGTCCGCTCCCCT
>CAMOGR010000217.1 GCA_946614205.1 uncultured Bacteroidales bacterium
TTTCGAGAGTCCTGCGAGCATTGTCTTCGACGAGGCCGAGAACCGCATGCACACTATCAAGGCCGTGATGGTCGCTACGCTCGGGTAGCTATTTTCCATCCCTACGGCTGGATTAGTTTTCGGAAGCCATCTTCGTTCCTCCGGCAGGATTGGTCTGAAAAGCGTCGCTGCGCTCCCCCTCCCACCGCTTCGCGGCGGGTCCCTCCCGCTACAAGCCGCGGGTGGCTATGCTTTTCAGGCCAATCCCGCCTCCGTCACTCCCTACCCACAACGACTCCTCTGTTTAAGTCATCTCATTGTCGTTTCGAAACTTTACTCTGTTATTCTTAAGCTTGTTGAGAAATCTCCTGCACTGGTTCCGCGCCTCCGGCCGGAGTGCCTTCGGAAGACTGTTCGTAAGGGCCAAAGCCTTCCGAATGCACTCCGCCCTCCGTCACTCCTTCTACTCTGCCGCCGGTCCTGGTCAGGGGGTGAAGAGGGCCGTTCCGTATAATATTTTAAAAATTTTCGTACTTTGTATTGCAAAGTATTGAAAAATATTTATATATTTGCATCAACAAAATCTTTGTACGAAAATGAAAAAGGTTATCACAGCCGGCATCGGAGGCCGGAGCTTCACGATTAACGAGGACGCTTATGCGCGTCTGGATTCTTATCTTCTTGCCTTCCGTACGCATCTGAAGGAGGTTGGTACTCAGGAGGTTATGGACGACCTGGAATCCCGTATCGCCGACTTGTTCTACGAGTCGGTGGGAGACGGCCAGAGGGTGGTCGACCTTGAGCTGGTGCAGAAGGTCATCTCTCAGCTCGGTATGCCCGACGGCAGCGATACCCAGGCTGACGAGGAGCCGGTCAAGGCTGTGCGCAAACTCTTCAGGGATACCGACGATGTCAAGATTGCCGGAGTCTGCAGCGGTCTCGCTCTCTATTTCGGTATCGACACGGCGCTGGTGCGCATCATCATGCTGGTGGCGCTGGTTGCCGGGTCCGTTGGCTTCTGGCTCTATGTAATTCTTTGGATAGCAGTGCCCAAGGCCGTTACTCCCGCTCAGAAATGCGAGTTGCGCGGTCTTGCTCCCACCGCCGGAAACCTTTCCAAGTTCAGCAACTTCAAAAAGTAGCGATATGGAAACCACAGCCGAAAACGTGCGCTCTCAAATGCGCAAAGGGGTGCTTGAATACTGCATCCTCTGCATCCTTGCAAGGCGCGAGGCCTATGCTTCCAGTATCATAGAGGAGCTCAAGGCGGCCAATATGATTGTCGTCGAGGGTACCCTGTACCCCCTTCTCATCCGTCAGAAGAATCAGGGCCTGCTGTCTTACCGCTGGGAGGAATCCACCCAGGGCCCTCCCCGCAAGTACTATTGCATCACCGAGAAAGGCCGCGCCCAGCTTGCCGATATGGATTCTGCGTGGCAGGAGATGGTGAGCGCAATCGCCACTCTCAAAAAAGGTAACTCCGATATTTCTGTCCTATGAAAAAAGTTGAGAAAGTGAGCATCGGCGGCTATGCCTTTACGCTTGAGGCTGAAGCTGCCGCAGCAACTGAGGCTTATCTGAAGCAGATGAGCGCATGTTACGACAATCCCGAAATTACCGACGGTATCGAGGAACGCATGGCAGAGCTCCTGCGCGAAAGGGTAGCGGACGGCGGGGTTGTCAGCAAGGAAATGATAGACAGCGTGATAGATATCCTTGGCCGTCCCGAGCGCATAGCGGGGGAACAGCCCGATCCCGCCCCTGGCGAAGAGCAGAAGAGTTCCCGCAAGCTTTACCGCGACATGGAGAACGCCCGCATTGCTGGTGTCTGCAGCGGCCTTGGTGCATATTTCAACTTCGACCCTATCATACTCAGGATTGCTTTCGCCGTCCTCACGGTCATAGGCTTTTTCGGTTTCGTGGATTCGAACGGCGCAATCGTGTTTTCGGTCCCGCTGGTTTACGTCATCCTGTGGATTTGCATTCCCGCCGCCCGCACTGCAACGCAGAGATGGGCCATGCGCGGAGACCCGGGAACGGCAGAAGGCGTGCGCCGCAACGTGGAAAGGGCGGCAGGAGAAGTGGGCAGCGCCATCAGGCAGGTGGGAAGTTCACCGGCCTGGGCGGGCGTGGGCCGCGTGCTTGAGGTAACGTTCGGGCTGATTTTTCTGGTAACCGCCGTGGCGGGGCTGTTCGCAGGTGCGCTCGCCCTCCTGGGATGGCAGTGGCTCGGCCTCGGAGGAATCCTCACCGGCTCCATGACAGAGCTCGTGCAGGAGTATCCTCAATCGGCCGTAATAGTCAACACGCTGTGGGTCAAGATACTGGCTGCTGCTGTGTACGCTCTCCCCTTTGTGGGAATGCTCTATGGCAGCGTCATGATGCTGTTCCACATGAAGTCCCCTTCGTGGCATCCGGGGCTGGTCATTTTCGTGCTCTGGCTCGTCGCCCTCGTCGCCCTGGTCATTCTGGTGCTGGCGTGCATGTTTTCCGCCTCTACGCTGACCGTGTGACCTACAGCCCCGCCTCGTCGGCGGCGTGCAGCATCTCGGCATTGTTGCGGACGTTCATCTTGTTGTAGATGCGCTGCTTGTGGTTGTTTACCGTGTAGGTGCTGATGTTGAGCTTCTCGGCAATCTGCGCGGCACTCAAGCCTTCGCGGCTCAGCTGCAGGACTTCCAGTTCCCTTCGGGTGAAATTGAACCGGCCTATATTCTTCTTGCGCTCATGCACAAGGCGGACGACGTAGTCGAGCGTGGACTCGTCGAGCGCATTGGACTCGGCGAACAGCTCCTTCGCACGTGCCTTTATGCCCTCGTCGTCCAGGGATGACATCTCGCGGAGCGTATCGTTTATCTGCTTGTTGAATCCGGGCTTGGTGAGGTCCTTGGCGATGAATCCAAGAAGCTGTTCCTTGACGGCGTTCTCCCTGACTATCTTGCGGTTGAGGCGCAATGCCACGAAGACTATGGCGCCGAGCAGAATCACGACGGCGGCCAGCAGGAGGCGCTGGGCACGCAGTCCGCGTATGGTCACGTTCTTGAGCGCAGTCTCGTACCGTGTCTCCATGTCCTGAAGAATGTGGTCCGCTTTCCGCCTCATGTAATGCTCGGTGTTGTATACATATTGCTGATGGGCGTTGGCAGAATTCTGTACGTCGCCCAAAAGTGCATACAGCATCGTCAGCTGGTCCCAGGTCTGGGACTTCATCAGGAGATCCTGCTCCCCGCATCCGGCAAGGACATCCAGGCAGCGGTTGACGGCCTCCTGAATCCTGCCGCCCTGCCTCAGCCAGCGTACTACAGGCAGAAGAGACCGCCTCACAAGGTCTTGCCTCCCCGCATTCTGCGCACATTCTATTCCCCTGTCGAAGCATTCCCCGGCTTTGGCGTAGATATCCTGGTCGATGTTATCCTTGAACCGGTTAAGGTTGACATAAGTCTGCCCGAGGCTGTAGTAGGCGTCCACGGTGCATGATACGCTTTCGCTGCCGAGTTCGAGCGCGCGGTTCAGGTAGTCGATGGCTTCTGCGTCACGGCCCTCGCCCTCCTCTATTCCCGCACACATGCAGACCCGTCCCTTCTGCGTGAGGGCCTTGGCTATGAGGGTGTCGATGCCGGTCTGCCGCGCAAGCTGCTCCGCCTCACAGGCATGCTCCCATGCCTGCGCGTCCCTCCAGGTCACTATGTCCAGTGCCGCAAGGTGGCTCAGCACCTCCGACTGGGCTGCGGAATTGCCTGAAGAACGGGCGATTTCGAGGGCATCGAGGGCGCATCTGGTCGCCTGGTCGTACTCCTGTGCGGTGACCAGGCTGTCGGAGCGGTCTATGAGCTCCTGGTAGCCCGGTCCCGCATTCCCCCTGCTGCATGCGCACAGGACCGATAATGCCATCAGAATCAGGTATCTGACTTTCATCGCCTAACGTTCGAATCGGAATACGGGCTTGCCGAGCGGAGGCAGGGGTGCAGCGCCCTTGGCCGCGCTTGCTTTCGAAAGACGCTTCGGGGCATGTGCAGGGTTGGGATGGGCCTTGTCCCACGCTACGAAGTCTTCCCTGGTGCCGGTCCAGGAACTGCCGTATGCAAGTTTGTTGATGCGGTACCATATCGCGTAGCGGCTCGGAGCGTTGAATCCCCAGTTGCTGTTGAGCATGATACTGTTTTCGGTGGGCCTGTAAGCGCCGTAGGAATATGTGCATGCGCCTTCGAACACGCCTATGCCTTCACCTGAGTAACGGCTGTCGGATATGAAGTCCGCCCATTTGACCGCTGTCGGGTCGGAGGTGAAATCGACGTTGCGCCACCAGCCGTAAACCGCTACGCCTCTGTACGATTCGAGCTCTTCCTGCGGTATGGTTCCGCCGTAGGAATACTCGTCGGCGAGCTTTGCGAATCCGTGGCCGCCGGCCTCGTGGCGTACGGTCGTCCCGAATTCCTCCGCATCGCTGTGTACAGGTACGTATGCTATACCGTATCCGCAACCGTAGTCACCCTCGGGACGGCCTGTCATATAACAGGTTCCCGCACGGTAGTCGCGGTTCATCAGTACTACTACGAGCAATTCGTCGGTGCTGCGTCCGGCCGGGTCGAGCACTTTCTTAGCGTACTGAAGGACTTTGGCATCGTCGCCTCCCACAGTCGTTCCTTCTCCGTACCAGGTACCCAGAGCCGTTTCACCCTGGAAATGTTCATTCTTGGAGACTACGTCGACATAACTGACATTGAACAGGTTGCGGTACGATTTGTAAGGCTCTTCGGCGAAGAAGGCTTCCATGGTCCTGTTCATCACGTCGGCATAAGTGCCGTCGGCAATCAGGCGGTCCGAGTAGGCGTCGCCCATGAGCACGACGTCGATTCCGGTGCCCTCGGTCGCTGTCTGGAGCACATGGACGGTGCCGTCGGCTGAGTAGTCGGATGACTCGTATGTCGGGTCGGGACCGTCGCCGAACCAAGCTCTTACGAAGGGAGCAAAGTCGTCGGAAACTCCGAAGGAATGATATACCATTTCTGCGTTGCTGTCGAATGCTACGAGGTCGGGAGTTGACATTTCTGGCCACATTTGGATGCCAATCGTGTTGGCCCCGCCCCTGCTTTCGTTCATGAAACAGACTCCGGGAATTCCCTGCCCGGCAACATAAGAGCGTATCTGATCAAGGTTTTCATAAGACCAGCTTACAACTTCAAGGCCTTTGCCATGGTAGTCATCATACAGGCTTTTGAGTGTTGTAATGACTTCAGGAGAATAAGGGCACCAACTGACCCACTGAAAGAAGACTGTAAGCTTGTTGTCTCTGACGGAAGAAGAGTTGAAACGGCCGCCGTCAATAGTGGAGACGGTAAATGCCGGCACGTGAGGAGGGCACTCCGAATAGTCCAGCTCGTTGCCGGGAATGATATAACCCCAGCAAAGGTCCCACATAGGCCAATTCTTGAACGTTTCGGGTATTTTTCCTGTGAAGTTGTTGTTACTCAACTCCAAAGGAAGGTTTAAAGCACTCCTCTCCAAAGGAAGCGACGCAAGGTTGGCGGGAAGGGGGCCGGAGAGATTATTGTTGGCCAGTCTCAGGTCATGGAGATTGGTCAGTTTGCCGATTCCGGACGAAAGCCCGCCGCTGATATATGTGTTTATGATTGTCAAATCCTCCAGGGGGCAGTCATATAATTCTTCCGGAATCGGGCCACTGAGTTGATGCTCCCACGAGCCCGGGACCTTGTCGGCATCTATATACAAGCGTTTCAGCGAAGACAGCCGGCCAAAACCGGAAGGAAGTCCCCCGTCAAGCCACGCATGGCGCAACTCCAGGGTTTGCAAGCCTGAAAGATTAAAGAGGCTTTCAGGAATCGTTCCTTTGACGCCTGAAATCTCCAGAAAAGACAGATTCTGCAAGTTGCCGATATTTCCGGGTATTGATATGTAGTGAGCGTAGTATTCGTCCGTATCAGGAAGGAAAAAGTCACCGATGCCCATTATAAGGGTCTCAAGGCTGGTAATGCTGCACACCTGCTCATAATTGATGAGGTTGCCCGATTCCTCTTTTATCTGCAGGTATGTGAGTTCGGTAAGGTCAGCCATCTCCGGCGGCAAGGTGCCGCTCAGGTTGTTGTTCAGCAGGTATAATCCCTTAACTTTCTTTTCTTCGGACCAGTTGAACCCGGGACCGAAGTTGATGCCGTACCATTCGGACACCGGCCTGTCGGAGCACCAATTGGTGTTGTTGGTCCAATTCGGACCGTTCATTGCATTGTAAAAGGCGATGAGGGCGTTGCGCTCCAGAGTGAGAGCGTCTTCATCCTGTTCTTTCAGTGAATCGGAGTCTAAGGAATAGTTCGTAATTATGGCGCGCTTGATTGTGACGGCCTTTCCGCTTGATTTGGAAATGGACTCGTCGCCAAAATTGAGCTCAAGGGTGAAGCCCTTGGCAAAAGTCATTGGAGGCAGAATGAAATAAATGTCATAAGCCTCTTCCTTCGAGAGTTTTACGGGAGTATCCGGCGTGAATGAGGCAACGTGTCCGCATCCTTCTTCAGGGAACTGCAGGACGGGAATGGCGTCGTTGAAACTAAGCCGCGCATTGCCGGTCAAAGGCTCTCCGTCGTTGCCGCTCAGGCTGACGGAAACCAGCTCCCCCGTTCCTGTTATCGCAAAATGCAGCAGGCCGGCAGTCTGCCTGAACTGGAATGACTTGCCGTTTGACTTTGCGACCATGGGTGATACTACAGACGGATTCTTGCCCGTAAAAACCTGGGTGAAAGTATCCAGGAAGAACTCTACCGTCTTATTGTCGTCGGGGTGGATATAAGCCCAGGCTGGGAAGCAGGCATAGAATTCCGAGCCGTTCAGCGGAGTACTGCTGCTGAAAGTGTTGCCTTCGCCTGTCTTGTTTTCGAAAGAAACGGGATCGTCAGTGTCGCTGAACACAAGAAGCTGGTCTCCGAGTTCCCATTTTATCTTGGAGTCGTCGGTAAGTACCGCCTTCGTCTGGGGCATTTCGGCCACGACGGCCTCCAGGCTGACAAGAGTCGTGGTACCGGGTAAATTCTGCTGTATCTCAGTGGTGCATGATGCGGTGGCGGCTGCCAGAAGAGCCAGGAATCCGAATTTAATCAAAGTTTTCATCTCTGCAGTCCTCCTACCATTCGTTGTACTCGTTGCCAAATCCCTCGGGATCAGAGGTTACATTGTCTGATTCCGTTAAAAAAACCAATCGGCCCGATATCTGAGCCGGCTCCGTCAACGGTCTGATGTACAGTTCCTTCATAAGCCTAAAAATATTTCTTTTCTGCCCGGTCGAGGGCTATGAATATGAAAATCAGTGTAGTAAAAGACCAGAGGGACGAACCTCCGTAGCTGAACAGCGGCAACGGGATGCCGATGACCGGCATAAGCCCTACGGTCATGCCGATGTTGATGAACAGGTGCATGAACAGGCATGCGGCGACGCAGTATCCGTAGATCCGGGTGAACGCAGTGCGCGCCCTCTCCGAATCCTGCACTATCCAGAAAATCATCAGGCCGTACATTACGATGACGGCAAGGCACCCCACGAACCCCCACTCTTCGCCCACGGTGCAGAAGATGAAGTCGGTGCTCTGCTCGGGCACGAAACCGAACGTGGTCTGCGTCCCATGCAGGTACCCCTTTCCGAACATCCCTCCGGAACCAATCGCGATAAGCGACTGATGCACGTTGTATCCGAGCCCCTGCGGGTCCTCCTTGAGTCCCAGGAGCACTTCTATGCGCCCCCTCTGGTGGTCCTTGAGTACGTGGTTGAATACGAAGTCGGTGGCCAGTACCATTGCGGCGCCGGCCAGGGCCGTAAGCAGTATTATGCGGAGTCCCCTCCGGCGGGAGCGGAGCGACTGGACCCTTCTGGCGTAACGGAAGGCATACACGCCGGCGGTAAGCAGCACCAGCGCGAGCGAAACGGCCCAGTGCGTGGTAAGAGTGAGCACGAAAAGAAGCACCAGCGCGCCCGCGAGTGCAAGCCACCAGCCCGAAAGTCCCTCCCGGTACAGCACGAATATGAATCCGGCGTACACGAGGGCCGAACCGGTCTCGCTCTCGGCGATTATTATCAGCATGGGCACCGCTATCACGAGAGCCGCGACAAGGAAGTTCCTCCAATTCGACAGACGGAAGCCCGGCTTGCTCATGACGGACGCCAGCAGCAGTGACGTAGTGATTTTGGACAGCTCCGCCGGCTGGAACTTGACCGGTCCGAACTCGAACCAGGAATGCGAGCCTTTCACGTTGCTGCTCATGAAGATGACCAGTACCAGCAGCACCAGCACAAAGGCGTAGGCCGGCCGGCACACGCTCTCCCAGAAGTACGGCTGAATGGCGAACAGTATAACCGCGGCGAGCACGACGGCTCCTCCCATCCAAAGCGCCTGCTTGCCGCTGTTGAACCCCAGGTCGAAGATGCCAGAAGGCTCCCCGCTGCGCACGGCGGCATAGATGTTGACCCAGCCGAAGAGCATGATCAGCAGGTACAGGATGATGAGCCTCCAGTCTACGGTATGTTTCAGGCCTCTGAGGGGTGCTTCGTCTGTCATTGCCGAATGAGTTTGGTGCGTAATACTCTGTTCTCCAGCTCCTTGCGCTCTGGGCATATCTCCCCGCGAAGGTACTTTTCGACCATCAGGGAAGCGATGGGGCTCGCCCAGCTGGCTCCCGAACCGGCGTTCTCTATGTATGCGGCGACGGCAATCTTGGGATTGTCCATCGGCGCGAAGCAGATGAATACCGAATTGTCCTTGCCGTGGGGATTCTGGGCCGTCCCGGTCTTGCCGCAGATGTCCAGCCCGTCAACGTGCGCTACGTTGGCGGTTGCTCCGTCGCCGAAGGTGTTGACGGCCTTCCACATTCCGTGTACCATTCGGGGGAAGTAGGTCGAATCGACCAGGGTGTACTGCCGTTCGTAGTACTTGGGGTCTATCTCGACGCCCTCGGAAGCCTTGACAACGTGAGGGATGTAGTAGTAGCCGCGGTTGGCCATGATAGCCGCGAGGTTGGCTATCTGCAGCGGCGTGGTGAGGATTTCGCCCTGCCCGATGGACAGCGACACTATGGTGGGGAAGCGCCAGTGGCCTTTGTGGTAGCGTTTGTTGTAGAATTCCGCCGAAGGGATGTTGCCGCTGAGTTCGGAGGGGAAATCGCTGCCCAGCCTGTGTCCGAAGCCGAAGCTCATCACCATCTCGCGCCAGTGGTTGTAGGCCTCTTCCGTCGAACCGTACTTGGGATTCTCCAGAATGGTGCGCATCACGTGGCAGAAGTACCCGTTGCACGACATCATCACCGCCTCCTCCATGTTGAGGGGGGTGCGGTGGCCGTGGCATCCGAGCTTGCGCCCGCTGGACGTATAGACGTATCCGCCGTAGCAGCTGTAGTACATGCCGGGGGTGAGCACTCCGTCCTGCAGACCCACCAGTCCGTTTACGAGCTTGAACACGGAACCGGGAGGGTATGAAGCAGATACCGTCCTGTTGTACAGCGGCTTGTGCTTGTTCTGCGACAGCCTGCTGTAATGCCGTCCGAAGTCGGACAGTACGTCGACGTCGATGCCGGGGCTCGAAACCATAGCCAGTATCTCGCCGCTGCCGGGTTCTATTGCCACCACGCTGCCCTTCTTGCCGTTCATGAGCCTCTGGCCGTAGTTCTGCAATATTGCGTCGATGGTGGTGGTGATGTCCTTACCGGGTACGGCCTCAACGTCGAAATCGCCGTCATGATACGAGCTCTTCTGGCGCCCGCGGGAGTCGCGCAGGTAGATGTGCCAGCCGGTCTGGCCTCGAAGTTCCTGCTCGCGTGCGGCCTCGAGTCCCGTGCGGCCGTAGTAGTCGCCCGCCTTGTAGTCGGGGTGGTCCTTGAGGAACTCCGCATTCACTTCGGATATGTATCCCAGCAGGTTGCCGCCGGCGTTGAAGGGATATTCGCGTATGCCGCGGGCCTGGCTCTTGAAGCCCGGGAAACGGTACTCCTGCTCGGCGAACTTGAGATAGGTCCCGGCTTCAATCTGCTTGAGGAAGGTGAGCGTCTGCCACCCTATTCGGGAGCGGTACTTGTGGTAGTACTGCATGCGCTCACGGATGAAGTCGGCGGTGGTGTCCAGCGCCTGGGCGAGCGCGAGGGTGTCGAAAGCCTGGGTCTCGCGGGGCGTGACGAGTATGTCGTAGCAGATGCGGTTGCCTACCAGCAGCATGCCGTTGCGGTCGTATATTACGCCCCTCGGGGGGTATATGGTCTCGCGCTGCATGGAATTGTTGGCGGCGTCGGTCTTGTAGCTCTGGTTGACTATCTGCACGTAGAACAGGCGCCCGAGGAGTACGAGGAGCACTACCCCGAGCCCTATCAGGAGCTTGGTTGACCGGTTGCCGTATTCCATTATTCAGGCCTGAGGAGTTTGGCGGTGAGCACGCACACCGGCAGACTGACGGCCGTGGACAGCAGGAAGCGCAGGAAGCATTCCCAGAACTTCATGGTGCCGGCGGCGTCCACCCATACGTACAGTGCGAAGTATATCACGCACAGGATGAGCGTGGAGAGCACGAACTTGGGCAGGCCGAAGCGGGAGACGCTGAGTTCTCCTTCACGGGAACCCAGTTCGTCGCCGAACAGTATGCCTATCGTGAAGTTGCGTGCAAGGGCGGCGGGCACGAGTGCGAAACTCGTAAGCCCCAGGGTGCCGGTCGAGAAGAAATCGACCAGGAAGCCCAGCACGAAGGCGGTGAGCATCATGGCTGCGTCACCCAGGCGCACGGGCAGCATGAGCACGAGCGCCGGAAGGATGGACAGTACCATGAAACGCGACAGGTTGAGGAAATTGCACAGGACAATCTGCACGATAACCAGCACCGCAAAGACCGCTATGTACCTGTAATCCTTCATCGTGACATCTCCTCTATGGTTTCGCGATCGGGGTTTTCGGCAAGTATGACGTATCGCAGCGAGGCGAAGTCGATCAGCAGTTTGACGTCCACGACCCCCACGGCTCCGTCCACCACGCGCGAGCCTTCGGTGATGCCTATGGGTATGTCGGGAGGGTAGACCTTCGAGATGCCGCTGGTCCATACTGTGTCGCCTGCGGGTATGTCGAGGTGCAGCGGAATGTCGCGCAGGACGGCGTGATCGGTCCTGCGGCCGTCCCAGTGGAGCGGCGCCACGAGACCCTCGCGGCCTATTCTCGCGCTGACGCTGATTTTGTCGTTCATGAGCGACAGGCCGTAGGAGTAGTGCCTGTCGACGGCGTAAATCATTCCTACCACACCGTTGGGCGCAACGATTGCGCTACCGGGGCGCACACCGTCGTCAACTCCCTTGTCTACAATGATATAGTTGTGGCGCGAGTTGGTCCCGATTGCGGTGATTTCGGCTGGAATGTAGTTGAAGCGGGGCGACAGGCCGGCGGAATCCAGGCGCGCCATGGCCTTCATGCGGCGCTCCATTTCCTTGTAGTGCTGCACCTCCTTGAAGAGCTCGTAGTTGCGACCGGCGAGAATCTCGTTCTGCTCGCGCAGGCCGAAGTAGCTCCGCACCTTCTCCACGCTGCCCCAGCTCAGGGCCATCATGTTGTGGGAGAAACGGTTCAGCCAGATGTTCTGGAGCGTGGAAGACGAATGCAACAAAGACAGCGCGGCAAACTCCAAAAGTATGAAGATTGCCGCGATGAGCATTCCTGCGTACGGTTTCCTGCCTCCCGCCATCTATGCTATCTCATGAGGAAGGAGTAGTGATCCGTATTCTTGAGGGCCATGCATGTGCCCCTGGCCACGGCGTGGAGAGGGTCGTCGCACACATGGAACTGGATGTTGACCTTGTCTGTGAGGCGCTTGTCAAGGCCGCGGAGCTGCGCGCCGCCGCCGGAGAGGTAGATACCGTTCTCGACGATGTCGGAGTAGAGCTCGGGGGGAGTGTTCTCCAGGACATGCAGGATGGAGGTCTCTATCTTGGCGATGGACTTGTCGAGGCAGTGGGCGATTTCCTGATGCGTGATCGTGGCCTCCACCGGATGTGCGGTCATGAGGTTCGGTCCGCGGACGATGAAGGGCTCGGGCTCGATTTCCAGGTCGGGGATGACTGCGCCCACGGCAATCTTGATTTTCTCCGCGGTGATTTCTCCCACCTTGATGTTGTGCTGCTGGCGAAGGTACTGCTGGATGTCGGACGTGAACACGTCGCCTGCGGTACGTATGCTCTCCTGCACTACGAGGCCTCCGAGGGATATCACTGCGATTTCCGTGGTGCCGCCGCCTATGTCGACCACCATGTTGCCTATAGGCTTCTCCACCTCGAGGCCGATGCCGAGGGCGCTGGCCATAGGCTCGAAGATGAGGTAGACGTCACGTCCGCCGGCGTGCTCGGTGGAGTCGCGGACGGCCCTGATTTCAACTTCAGTGGAACCGGACGGTATGCCTACCACGACCTTGAGGTTGGGGGTGAAGAGGCTGCGGTGCTTGCTGTTTACCTGCTTGATGAAACCGCGGATCATCATCTCCGCGGCATTGAAGTCGGCGATGACGCCGTCCCGCAGGGGGCGGATCGTGCGTATGCCGGGGTTGTTGCGCTCGTGCATGAGCTTGGCCTTCTGGCCAATGGCTATGCACTTGCCTGTGCTGTTGTCGATTGCGACTATGCTGGGCTCGTCCAGAACAATCTGGTCGTTCTGGTAGATGACGGTATTTGCGGTACCGAGGTCAATGGCGAGCTCTTGGTTTAGGAACGAAAATGCCATAATGCTGTACAGTAACGGATATTCGTACAAAATTAAGTATTTTTCCACAAAATACCTTAAATTTGTGGTATAATATTTCGGCGTTTTATGGCAAGGGAAGTATATGCGGTATTTGTGGCGGGGGGC
>CAMOGR010000218.1 GCA_946614205.1 uncultured Bacteroidales bacterium
CCGTCCGGACAGGGATTATACGGGGCTCCACTGAAGGGACCGCCACGGTTTCGTGAGTGAATTTCTTGACTTTCTTTCCCGCCTGGGCAGGAGCGAGGGCAACGGCGAGCGTTGCGAGGATTAGCAAAAGACGTTTCATGTTGTTGCGGTTAGCAGTGCAAAAATAGTCATTTTAATTTGAGCGCTCAAGCCTTTCCGCGGCAAGACGGCAGCCTCCGAAGGCCAGAAGGCTCTGGGCTGCAAGATAGGTGGACATGACTCCGAAACCGTCCATGAACGGGCTGAGGGTGCCGAAGATGCGGACTGCTATGAGGGCGTCGGAGAAGGTGAATAGAAGGGCACCGGCGGTGAGCAGCCACCAGAGGGACCCGCCGAAGCGCAACGCACCTGTCAAAGTGCTGAAAATCAGCATGCCCAGGACGAAACCATAAATGCCCATGGGGGCGAGCATGGTCCCTTTGACGCCAATGCCTGCAATCAGGCCTGCGGTCAGCGCGAGGGCGCCCGTGATACCCGCCGCCCAATGCCAGGGCCTGAGTCCTTTGAGCGAGCGGCTTCCGAAGAGGGAGATGTAGAAAATGTGCCCGACCAGGAACAGGCCTATGCCTCCGACCATGAAGGTGAAGCCGTGGCCCAGCAGGGCGGTGTCGCCTGCAAATCCGAAAAGCTGGGCGCTGAACAGAAGCGATGACTCCCTGCGGCGGGCGGCCTTGTCCATAAGCCAGGCGGCCGAGGTGGCGCACAGGAGCGGCAGAAGCGCGGGTTTGACTGTCTTTTCGAGTCCGCTGCCCTGAAGGCAGCCAATCAGATTGAGGATGCAGCATACCGTAAAGAATGCTGCCGGCACCAGCCAGAAACGATTAGTCTTGCTCATAGTGTTACAAATATGCGTGTCAGTTGCGTGGCCGCAGACGGTCTGCGCATCACAGCAACTTATTTTTTGACTTTTTACAAAAATAGGAAAAGATTAGTTATTTTTGCAATCTATGGGACTGTTTAATTTTTTCGGAGACGGCGAGCATCGCGTTTTCAATTATAAGCCAATTTATTACGACCCCGAGGAGGAAAAGCGCCGCAAAATGTTCGGCGCCGTTGACGGCACTCTGGACAAGGAAAAGCAGAAAGGCACCTACGTTCCCGGGTCGTACATCAAAGGGTCCATGCGCGACGGCGCCTACAGCCGTACGCGCAGCCACATGAGCAAGACCCACACTATCATCGGCATAGTCACCCTGCTGCTCATAGTGGCCGTGCTGTACTTCATCGCCAAATTCTATTCGATGCTCTGAGAATGGCGAAACTCAAAGTACTCCCGGCAAGCATAGCCAACATGATAGCGGCTGGCGAGGTGGTCCAGCGCCCGGGCTCCGTGGTCAAGGAACTCATGGAGAACGCGGTGGATGCCGGAGCCACCCGCGTAGACGTGGTGGTGGCCGACTCCGGCCGCACCCTCATCCAGGTTATAGACGACGGCTGCGGCATGAGTCCCTCCGACGCCGTCCTTTGCTGGGAGCGTCATGCCACGTCCAAGATAGCCACGGCCTCCGACCTGGAGCGCATCAGCACCTACGGATTCCGCGGCGAGGCCCTGGCCAGCATTGCGGCAGTCTCGGAGGTCACGCTGCGCACCTGCCGCGAGGGCGACGAGACCGGTACGCAGGTCGTCATAAGCGGAGGCGAGCTCAAGACCTCCTCCGTCGCAGCGCCCAGAGGCTCCAATTTCAGCGTGCGCAACCTCTTCTACAACACTCCCGCCCGGCGCAAGTTCCTCAAGAGCGACAACATAGAGTTCAAGCACATAGTTGAGGAATTCACCCGGATTGCCATACCCCGGCCCGACGTTAGCTTCTCCCTCAGCCACAACGGGCGCGACATACTTGTGCTCAAAAAGGCCAAGTCTCTGAAATTCAGGATACTCGATGTGGTCGGGAAGCATGTCGCAGGCGATATCATCGACCTCAGCGCCGATACGTCAGTGGTGCGGATAAGCGGTTTTGTAGGCCGTCCCGAGAGCGCCCGCAAGGCCCTCGGCAACCAGTATTTCTTCGTGGGCGGCCGTTACTTCCGCAGCCCCTACCTGCACAAGGCGGTCATGAAGGCCTACGAGGAATTCCTCCCCGACGGTCTCACGCCTTCGTACTTCGTGTTCCTCGAAGTGGACCCTTCGGCCGTCGATGTGAACATCCATCCCACCAAGACAGAAATCAAGTTCGAAGACGACAACGTCATATTCCAGATACTGTTTGCCAGCGTGCGCGAGGCCCTTGGCAAGGGGAGTTTCAGCGCCGGTATCGACTTCGATTCGGATGGTGCGGTGAAGTTCCCCTCGTTCGGCACTAATTTCTCTGAGTACAAGCCTGTTACGGAGCCGGCGGTGGAGCTTGATCCAAGCTTCAGCTTCCCCGACTCCGCACCTTCCAGCCAGGCCCCCGTCCCTTCGCAGCCCGCGCCTTACGGCAGCGGCGCCCTGAGCGGACGGCGCCAGGACTATGGCGTGCTTTTCGAGTCCGGCCCGGCCACCGACGCCTTCGTCGTTCAGGGCAGGTACATCGTGAGCCGTTCGGCGTCTGGCCTGATGATAGTCAACATCCGCCGCGCCTGGGAGCGCATAAGCTACGAGCAGTCGCTTTCCTCGCTGTCCGGCACCGGCCACGTGAGCCAGAAGGCCCTGTTCCCGGTGCAGGTGCAGGTGGGCGTCGCTCAGCGGGCGCTGTTCGACGAGAATTCCGCGCTTCTCGAGAGCCTGGGCTTCGATATCCGCCCGGCCGGTCCCGACAGCATACTCGTCGGCGGCGTCCCCGAGGGCTACAGCTGCGAGCCGGGCTCCCTTGAGCAGCTCGCCGGCGACCTGCAGCTTATTCTCTCCGACGGCACCCGCGAGCTGGAGGAGGTCGTGCGTCAGAAGACCGCCGCCAAGTTCGCAATGCTCGCATCTGCCAACTGCGAGGCCCCGGCCACGCCCGCCGCGGTGCAGCACCTGCTCGACACCCTTTTTGCAACCGACAACGCCGAGTTCACGCCCAACGGCAAGCGCATCATCAGCATACTCGGCGCAGACGAGATAGATAAACGTTTTTGACCCATGTCTTACTACTTTCAGGAAAACCGCCGCGGATTCCTTTCCAGCATTCCGCCGGTCACCAAGAACCTCATCATAGTCAACGTCATAGTTTTCGTCGCCACCCTCATCAACGAGAACTTCATGATAGGGACCTTCGGACTGTTCTATCCCAGTTCGCCCTATTTCCACTGGTGGCAGGTGATTACCCACATGTTCATGCACGGGGGCTTCTGGCACATTTTCTTCAACATGTATACGCTGTTCATCTTCGGCGTCGTCGTGGAGAGGATTCTGGGCAGCAAGAAGTTCCTGATCTTCTATTTCATCTGCGGTCTCGGGGCCGCGGGCCTGCAGATAGCTACGCAGTACATCGAGATGCAGGCCTTCCTCAATTCGGCATCCCAATCGGCCCTCAGGTCCATAGCCCTTCTCAAGTCCACTCCCACCGTGGGTGCGTCCGGAGCCATCTATGGCGTCCTCATGGGATATGCCATGCTCTTCCCCGAGTCCCGGATGACCCTTATCTTCCCTCCCGTCACGCTCAGCGCCAAGTGGATGGTGGTGATATTCGCAGCAATCGAGCTGTTCACCGGCATCGTTGGCTGGGTCGACGGAGTGGCCCATTTCGCACACCTCGGCGGTATGCTTATAGGCTGGCTGATGATACGCTGGTGGCGCCGCAGGGGAGTACTTTTCCAGCAAGACCGCTTATGAAAGAAATAATACAGGAAGCCGTCGGCGTACTCAAGGCGGGCGGCGTTATTCTCTATCCCACGGACACAGTGTGGGGATTAGGCTGCGACGCCACCAATCCCGAGGCCGTCGCCAAGGTGTTTGCCATAAAGAAGCGCAGCGAGGCCAAGTCGCTTGTGCTGCTCGCGTGCGACCTCGACATGGTAGCCCGCTACATCAGGGAGATTCCGTCGATAGCCATAGACCTGGTCGAGGTGAACGACGCTCCCATGACCATAGTGTATCCCGGTGCGCAGGGGCTCGCCCCGGCAGTCGTCGCCGAAGACGGTTCGGTGGGCATACGCATTCCGCACAACGAGTTCTGCGAGCAGCTCGTACGCCGTCTCCGGGTTCCCCTGGTATCGACGTCGGCAAACATTTCCGGAGAGAGCGCTCCTGCAAGCCTTGCAGAAGTGTCCGAGCAAATCCGCGGGGCCGTGGACTGGTGCGCACCGGCCCGCTTTGGCGCCGGAGCCACCGGCAGGGCCTCGCAGATCATCAAGCTCGGACTTCGCGGCGAGGTGGAAATAATCCGTGCCTGATGTACGTAGGTCTCATTTCCGATACGCACGGCGTGTTCGGTGACGCATTCAGGGACTTCCTTGCTCCCGTGGACGTGCTCTGGCACGCCGGAGACTGGGGCGGGGGAGAGGATTTCATCCGTTCCATAAGCGAATTCAAGCCCGCGGTGGGCGTGTACGGCAACTGCGACGGCTACGAAGTGAGACATCTATATCCTGAGTACCAGTGCCTTAAAGTGCAGGGGCTGACCATTCTCATGACTCATATCGGCGGTTCACCGGGGCATTACTACCCGGCCGCGAGGGCGCTTATCGAGAAGCACCGCCCGGATGTGTTCATCTGCGGCCATTCGCACATCCTCAAGGTGATGCATGACGACCGTTATAACCTGCTGTATATCAATCCAGGGGCTGCCGGTCTGCAGGGGTGGCAGCTGGTGCGTACGGCACTGCGCTTCAAAATCGAGGAAGGACGCATAAAGGATATGGAAGTATTTGAATATCCAAAAAATAATGTTACCTTTGCAGGTTAGTTATTTAAAATTATTCTAATATGAAGAAGGTTATTATTTCTTTTGCAATCGCTGCCCTCTGCTTCTGCTCATGCGGCAACAACAGCAACAGCAACAAGCAGGGCGAGGCCCAGGCCGAGAACACTGAGTGCTGCGAGACCAAGGCTGAAGGCGAATGCTGCAAGGACAACGCCGAAGGCGAGTGCTGCGGCAAGTGCGCTGAGGGCGAGGAGTCCGGCAGCTGCGCAGAGAAGGCCGAGGGCGAATGCGCCGGCAACTGCGAGAAGGCTGAGTAAATTCCGCCACTCCAAAAATCAAGACGCGAGGTTATCCCGCGCCTTTTTTTGTACATTTGCAAAAACAAACGCTATATGAAAAGAATCTTCCTCCTTTCGGCGCTGGCCGTTCTGCTGTCTTCGTGCATCAACGAGGACGGCCTCGAGATAAAGCTTCCCGCTACCCTGGCCCGCCAGTGGATTTCTGTCTCCGACGATCCGGAAGACGAGTATCCCGTATTGCTGTGGGACTTCCTGTCGTTCGAGAATTCCCTCACTTTCGTGTATTTCCATTCCGTGGACGACATGAAACTGTTCCCGCAGTATTATTCCAGGTCTTCGAACGTATTCCCGCTTACCTGCCGCAAGAAAGGCGACATATACACCGTTACCATTGCGGATGAGGACAATACCAAGTACTATTTTACGGAGGTTACTTCGCAGTCGGCCATAGTAACCGACAGTGAAGGCTACCAGTGGCATCTGGAACGCTGCCCGGTCAAGGTGTCGGCTGTGCCGGTAGATTAGCCGAATAGACCATTGTCGCAGCCACGACCGCAGCCGTTTCGGTGCGCAGTCGGCTGGGACCGAGAGTCACGCCTTTCCAACCGAGACTGAGGGCCAGCCTGGCTTCTTCAGGGGAGAAATCCCCCTCGGGCCCTATCAGGATATATATGTCGGAACTGCCGCACAGTTCCGGCATATTGTTTTTTTCTCCGTCGAAACAGTAGCAGATCAGCCTGAGGGCGTCTGACGGCGCCTCCCGTATGAAGTCGCTTACGCTGCGGGGCTCACAGACCTGTGGGACTGCGCCTTTGAGCGACTGCTTGGCGGCGGACAGCACTATGCGGCGCAGCCTGTCGGTCTTGAGCACCTTGCGCTCGGAGCGGTCGCCTATTACCGGTGCAATTGCGTCCACGCCTATTTCCGTGGCTTTCTCCGCGAACCATTCGTAGCGGTCGATGTTCTTGGTGGGACATACCGCCATGGTGAGGCGGTACGGGTGCGAACCGAACCCGGGAGTCGTGCCGGTCACCTTTGCCAGGGCACCCTTGGGCCCCGCTTCCAGAAGCGTGCAGGTGAACAGAGTGCCGCTGCCGTCGATTACGTATATCTCATCTCCTGCCTTGTGGCGCATTACGCGGGTGCAGTGGACGGATTCCTCGGGGTCGAGGGTCATGACGCCGTTTGCGTCTGGTTTGCCGTAGAATATCTCCATACGTCTGCAAAATTGCGAAAAATCGTATATTTGTGCAAATGTTGTCCGATATGCGACTCTTCACACTGACTTCCGACCTTCATGCCGAGGCCTCTTCCGCCATACGGGAGGACCCTTTCATCAATGAAATCGAGGCTGCGATGGGGCAGCCGTTCGAGATTGCTCCTGAAGGGGCGTCGTTTTGCGAGGGTGACGTCATCTACGTCCGCACCGGTGGCACGGAGGGGCTTTTCCTCCGCAGGTACGCCGGTCTCGAAGGCACTCCCGTGCGCCTTCTGACAAGCGGCCGGAGCAATTCGCTTGCCGCATCCATGGAAATCCTCTCCTGGCTCTGCGACCGGGGCATCCCCGGGGAAATCATACACGGCAGCCCTGAGCAGGCGGCGCTTCAGCTGAGCGGCGGCGTGCCTGCGGGCAGCGGCGGGCGTTTCCTCAAGCCCCTCGATGCTGCGGGGGCCCTGTCAGGCAAGCGTTACGGGGTGGTCGGACATCCTTCCGACTGGCTCATAAGCAGCAGCGTCGACTACTCCAGGGCGCGTCTCCTGCTGGGTGCCGAACTCATTGACATTCCGATAGATGAGCTTGTGTCGCTGGTCCGCGGCGGGTCCACTTCGGCCCTTCCCGTCCTCAAGCCGCTGAACACGCCCAAATTCGGCCGTCCCATCAGCGAGTCCGACTTCCGCGGTTCGCTCGCGATATATTCCGCCCTGCGTCACATCATCGCAAAGTATTCCCTCGACGGGCTCACACTCAGGTGCTTCGATCTTCTGTCCGCCCTTGGCAACACAGGGTGCATGGCTCTTGCCATACTTAATTCCGAAGGCTTCATCGCCACCTGCGAAGGGGATGTGCCGGCGATGCTGAGCATGGCTCTCGTGCGCAGCAGGTATGGCGTTTCTGGCTTCCAGGCCAACCTGTCGCGCATTGGCGGTGAGGAGTATCTCTTCGCCCACTGCACCGTGCCCCTCGACATGGTGAGGGATTACTGTTACGACACCCACTTCGAATCGGGCATAGGCGTCGCCGTACACGGTCTCCTGCCGCAGGGCCCCGGGCGCATTTTCAAGATTTCCGCAGACCTGGGGAGCTGCTTTGACGAGAGCGTCACCCTTGCAGGCAATCCTTACGGGGACAATCTCTGCCGTACGCAGGTGCTGGTGCATGCAGATGCGTCACTGCGGGATTATTTCCTCCGTCGTCCTCTTGGTAACCATCATATTATCATTCCGTTATGAACCGTTTAGCAGTTGCGGCACTCTCTTCTCTCGCCGCCCTTCTTGCATCCTCTGTTCCGGGCGATGCCTGTACCAATCTCATAGTCGGCAGGAAAGCATCCGTCGACGGGAGCGTCATCTGCACTTACAATTGCGACGGATTCGGCTTTGCCGCGTCTCTCGGATTCAGCCGCCCCGGGCGTCATGCCCCCGGCGAGATGGTTGCCGTGCGCAGTTGGGGTCCCGATGCCCAGACCCATTACATCCCTCAGGCCGAGTACACTTACGGTGTCGCGGGGCTTATGAACGAGAATCAGGTGAGCATTGTGGAAACCACCTGGGATGGCCGCAAGGAGCTCCGCAACCCTGAGGGCTGGCTGGATTACTTTACTCTCATGAACCTTACGCTCCAGCGCGCCACGTCGGCCCGCGAGGCCATAGGCATCATGCATTCCCTGGTGCAGGAGTATGGCTACAACGCCACCGGCGAGTCGTTCGCCGTCTGTGACAAGGAGGAAGCCTGGATAATGGAACTGATAGGCAAGGGGCCCGGAGTGAAGGGTGCCGTGTGGGTTGCTATGCGCGTCCCCGACGACTGCATCTGCGCTTATGCCAACGCTAGCCGTATCAGGCAGTTCCCGCAGGCTCGCAAGCCCGACCGCAAACTGGGTTACTGCATCGTTCCGGGCGAATGCATGTATACTGCCGATGTCATTTCGTTTGCCCGCGAGAAGGGTTATTACAGCGGAGCCGACGCCGGTTTCAGCTTCCGTGAAGCCTACGGTCCGCTCGATTTCGGAGCCATCCGCTACTGCGAGGCCCGGGTGTGGAGCTTCTACCGTCATCACTACGATGCCGCCGAAATGGATTCCTACCTCCCTTTCCTGGGAGGGGACCTGTCGGAACACGACTCCCTTCCGCTGTGGATAAAGCCTTCGTCTCCTGTCAGTTACCGCGATATCCAGGAGGATATGCGCGACCACTATGAGGGTACGGCATTGGATATGACCGCAGACGTCAGCGCCGGTCCCTGGGCCTCGCCGTACCGCAATCAGCCGGTCAATTACGCATCATCGGACGGTACCAAGATGTTCCGCGAGCGCCCCATCGGATGCCAGCAGAGCGGCATGACCATGGTATGTCGCATGCGTTCCTGGCTGCCCGACGCGGTGGGAGGCATCTGCTATTTCAACCTTGACGACGCCACCACCGTTGCATACGTGCCGGTTTACTGCGGCATCAACCGCATTCCCGAGCCCTTCCGGCGCGAGAACAACAACATCCGGGAGTTCAGCACCGGGAGTGCATTCTGGATGTGCAATTTCGTAGCCAACATGGTGTACCCCCGCTGGAGCGCCATGTACCCCGATTTGCGTGAGGCTCAGGTGGAGCTGGAAGACTATTACGAGGCCGACCAGGCCGAGGTGGAGAAGACCGTCTCCGGCCTCACGGCAGGGGAGGTGAGCGACTACCTCACCGGCAAGACCATTGCCTATACCGACAAGATGATGCAGCGCTGGGACAAGCTGGCGAAGTTCCTGATTGTCAAGCATAACGACCAGATTATGCTGCCCTCCGAAGGCGGAGAGCTCGCCCCCGGGCGCCATACTTCCCCCGCTTATGCCCCGGCATTCATCGATGCCGTCAAGGCTCAGACCGGAAGTCGCTACGTCAGACCTTAGGGAAGAATCTTCTAAGGCTCCGCTGCGAGGCTGGCGATTATTTCGTCGATGATGGAGTAGACGGTGGCCGAGGACCCCGGGATGTTGTTGGTGAGGATTGAGAATGTCACCGTACGGTCCTCCTTCTCGCCGGTGACTGGAAGGATGTAGCCCGAGAAGCAGCGTACGCCGTTCATCGAGCCGCTCTTCATCCGTACGCGGTTGCGGACCTCTTCCGGGACGCCGCGCATGCGGAACTGAAGCGTCCCCTTGCCCCCGGGATAGGGCAGGGAACCGATATATGGCCTTCTGGCCTTGCTGTTCAGCATTTTGCGCAGGAAGCGCACAAAGAACTCCGCGCTCACGTAATTCTTGCGTGACAAGCCGCTGCCGTCCACCAGCACGCAGTCCTGAAGCTTCCCGAAGCCCATCTGCCTGAGCAGTTCTTCCTCGGCGAGGACAGCCTCGCTGCGGTCTGAGCTGCCCCGCATCTGCACTCCGAGTTCCATCAGCAGTGACTCTGCAAAGAAATTGTTGCTTTCGCGGTTGGTGTCGGCAACGATGGCAGCCAAGGTCGGCGACAGCCTTGAGCCAAGCTCCACGAGGCTGTCCTGTACTACTGCCGGATAACCCAGGTCGGAGTATAGCAGGTCTGTACGCACAAGCCCGCCCGGGGAGACGTCGGCGTGGCCTCCGGAAACCTCTATACCGTTCTCTGCCAAGTACTTGCAGAAATAATACGCGCAGGTCCACGGACCGAACCTGTTCGAGGCTTGGAAGGTGTAGCCGTTGCGGTCCGTGGGGAAGGCGCCGAAGAATTCACCCCATGGTCCGGAACTTGAGTTGACGTAGTACAGCGTGTTGGGAGTGCGCGCCTCTGAAGTTGTGGCGCTGATGGTCCAGCTCATCCATGGTGTTTCGGGGTAAACCGGCCTGATGGTGGGAGGCAGCCCCGGAGTGGACGGCACGACGGTAAAATTCTGCGCGTTTTCGAAGTAATTGAGCCCCTGAGGACCGGCACCGTAGTTGAATCCGATGTCTTCGTATTCCCAGGACATGTGGTGTGCGGGGCGCCGGAAGTGCCTCGGGTC
Source organism: uncultured Bacteroidales bacterium (assembly GCA_946614205.1). The sequence goes on from CAMOGR010000218.1 coordinate 10,287, forward strand.
TGCCACCACCTTGCCTTCGATACGCTTGATTCCGGCATATTCCAGCTGGGAGCGGAACGCACCGAAGGTGGCCTCTACAGGCTCTGCGCAGAGGCTGCCGGAACCGGTGGTAGGGTCTCCGCCTCCTACTATGTACAGGTCTCCGACGAGAGTGCTGTCACGTATCTCGCCGCTGTAAGCCAGGGTGGTGCGGAAACGCCAGCCGGCGCCGAGGCGCGTGAGGGCCAGCCCGGTGGTGATAAGCTTGACGTTGGAGGCCGGCACCAGCCTGACCCTGCGGTTGAGCTGTGCGAGCGTGTCTCCGTTCTCCCTTACCGCCAGGATGCCGACAATACCCGAACGCAGAGGCTCTTTGCCGGCATAATCGGAAACGAGCTTCTGCGTTGCGGTGGGACCTGCCGACAACGTGATGCCTGAAAGGCAAAGCGCGACGGCGGCAATTATCTTGGCTGCAGCCCTCAAGCGTTCTTGACTGCTGCGCTGAGTTCCTCGTAGAGGGCGTCTGTCTTCTCGAGGAGTTCCTTGCGGAGTGCGTTGTAGTGTGCGCGGGCGGCACCCTCTGCATGGGCGGCCTTGTCGCGGAGTTCATTGTACAGGTCGATGGCCTTGTCCAGAAGGGCCTGGGCCTTTTCCTCACTGACCTTTGAGTTTACTGCCGATACGAGTGAGCAGTCCTCGATGAATGCACTGAGGATGTAGTCGATGTCTTTCTTGATGTCTCTAAGATTCATGTCTTTTGCGAATTAATTCGGTGCAAAGGTACGAATAATTTTTGATAAAGCGCAGATTACTTCAATCCTGTACAGGTATGCCGGAAAGAATAAGTACCTTCGGTCTGATACCAGTACCAATAGTATGATGTCTGGAGAAGGGTGGCAAGGAGATCGTTCCCGTCGGGATCCCGAATGATATTGTTGATGCCGCGGGTCATCACGATATAATCTCCGTCAAAGACACCGAAATTGTTCCCGCCCCATGTGGGATCGGCGGGGACCCAGCCAAAGCCTGGGACAAAAAACTCGGCCCGCACGTGGTATTCGTCCAGTTTGCCATGCACCATGACAATATGGCGGGCAGGGATACCCTTGGCACGAAGCAGGGAAATAAATACGGATGAATAGTTGCCGCAGTCTCCTGTCATGCTGTTCATAAGGCTGGCAATGGTATGCAGGCCCGTATTCATATTCCCGTACGTCATATTTGTAGCGGTCCACTGGAAGCATCTGCGGGCATAATCAATGATATCCCCGCCAGCCTTGTCCCAAAGCGTATTGGCGGTAGAGACAATTTTACTGTGGGTGGGGTCGATGAGACCGTTGGCCTCTTTTTGAAGGTACTTCCGGCATTCCTCGGACTGCGGGTCATAGGCCGGGATATCCGTCAGCTGGGTTACGTCCACTACAACACGATATACCTCGGCATCAAAGGTTTCGGAAATGACATAATTCCCGGAAACGGGTATGGAGGGGGCATCCACATCTTTCCAGATATATGAATTGACACCGTCGGGGCATTGCTCTTCGGTGCAGCCGGGTGCCTCCCAATTTGTGATGGTTTGATAGTCGTTGGTCTGAGGGCGTGGCAACACGGCGTAAATCCGGGTAAACTGAGTGCCGGAGTATGTGAGTTTGATGCCGTTGGTAACCTTTCCGGAGGAAGCAACTGTACGGGTAACGAGTTTCGGTTTTTCGGTAACCGTCACCATGCACTGAGCCTGTTTGTCCAGGGTTGATACGGTAATGATGGCCGAGCCTGCGGCGTGGGCGGTGACCACACCGTCGGCGACCGAAGCGATGACGGGACTGGATGACTCCCAGTGCAGCGTATAATCACTCACGGCCCCCGGTGAAACGGTGACCTGCAACTGGGTTGAGGACTCCTCGACCAGGCTTACTTGAGTCGGATACAGTTTGATGACAACCTCTTCCGGCTTGGAACAAGAAATGAACAGTAGCAAAAATACAAATACTACTTCAGCAACACGTTGATTCATAATCCGATAAATGACATTTATGACACTTCCCTCATTTTCAGCAAATATAGTATATTTGATATCAAAAACAAATAAACCACCCGAAGGTGGCCTATTGTTATCCTTGTGAGACTTGAATGATTACAATTCTTAAAGACCTTTCTTGATGTCTCTAAGATTCATGTCTTATGTGAATTAATTCGCTGCAAAGATAGCATTTTCCCTGAATATCGGCTTGGATTATTCCTTTGCGGGTGCAAAGATGGTTTTGTTTTTTTCGCAGCGCGTTGTTATCTTTGCGTTGGCCTGTATAAAGCAGGTTTCGCAGTGTATGAAAAGGTTATTGTTATTGTTGGCCGCGGTTGTTTCTGTCTGGTCCTGTACCAAAGATTACAGCCCTGAAGAACTTGCCCCCAAAGACTGGCTGGAACGCAGCGAGGGGTTCCAAGGCAAATATGAACTGGAGCAGCTGGTGGTACTCAGCCGCCACAACATCCGCACTCCGCTTGTAGGAAAAGGCTCCGTGCTTCCTCGCGTTACTGCCACCGGAAACGAGTGGTTCGCATGGCAGGACCCCGCAAGCCATCTTACCGCAAAAGGCCAGCGCCTCGAAAAAATCATGGGCGAATTCTTCGGCGAATGGCTCGGCAAAGAAGGCTTTGTGAGCCAGTACAGCGCCGACCCGTCCTCCTTCCGTTTCTATGCCAATGCAAAGCAGCGGTGCCAGCTTACCGCGAGGACCTTTGCCGACGCCCTTCTGCCCGGAGCCAATCCCGAAGTGGAGATGAAAGTCGCATTTGACACCATGGATCCGGTGTTCAATCCCCAGATAACCAAGCTCCCGAATGGCTTTGAGGAAAAGGCAAAGGCGGAAATAGCCGCCCGCATGGGTAATCTTGACGCCGGTGTTTCCGCCCAGTACTCCCTGATAGAAAGAGTCATCGGCATGACAGATTCCCCGGCATATCCCGATACGGCTTCCTTCTCTCAGTTCCCTTCGTCCGTGGGGTTCAAGATGAATGCAGAACCTTTCATGACCGGCGGCCTCAAGATGGCGTGCACGGTTTCGGATGCCCTGGTGCTTCAGTATTACGAAGAGCCTGACGAGCGCAAGGCTGCTTTCGGACAGAATCTTACCGTATCTGATTGGGAGAATGTCTCCTTCGTGAAAGACTGGTACGGAGATGCTTTGTTTACAGCTCCTTCGGTTGCCGTCAACGTTGCCCACCCTCTGCTTCAGACCATGCTGTCGGAACTCCGCCGGAGCGACCGGCGCCTTTCTTTCTTGTGCGGCCACGATTCCAACATCGGCAGCGTCCTTGCTTCACTTGAGGCTCAGGATTACAGTCTTCCCGCCACGATAGAGAAAAAGACTCCCATCGGTTCCAAGGTCGTCATCGAAAAGTTCAAGGGGCGTGACTCTGTGGAATACGCCGACCTTTGGCTCGTGTATGCATCTACGGAACAAATCCGGCAAGAGAGCACCCTGTCGTACGCCAATCCTCCCATGGCGGTGCGCCTGCGCCTTGAAGGCCTTGACGAGAACGCCGACGGACTATATCGTCTCGCCGACATTGAGCAGCGCTTCAGCGACGCCATCGCCGCGTACGACGCTCTCTGAGCGCTATTCCGGATTATTCGCCGATGACGCGGGAGGAGTATTCGCTGCCCTTCGCATTGTGAACCGCGGTCTTGTATGCGTTGTAGGCTGCGGAGGGTACAAAGATTTTTTTAATCTGGTCTATGCATACCCATCTGATATTGTCCGGAGGGGTGGTTCCCAGGAACCGGACGTAAGTCAGACCGCTGTAATCGAACGCAAAGTTGCCGAAGTCTTTCAGCGTGGCCGGGAAAGTCAGGTGTGGCAAAGCCGAGCAGGAGCGGAATGCATTTTCGTAGATAACGCTTAAGGAAGTATCTTCCAAGTTTATGCTTGTCATACGTAAGCAATTCCGGAAACCACCGGCACCGATTTGAGTCAGAGTTGCCGGCAAGCTGACGCCGGTAAGCTCGGAACAATCCTCAAATGCTGAATCTTCAATCTGTGTCAATGCAGTGCTTTTGAGGTTAATGTTCAAAAGACCGGAGCAGTTCTTGAACGCACTGCTCCTGATTCTGTTCAGCGAGGCGGGCATGGTTATGTTTGCCAGCTTGGTGCAGTTCCTGAAGGCTTCGATTCCGATGGAAGTCATATCATACGGCAAATTGACGGTTTCCAGAGAGCTGCAGCCGCGGAACGTTCCGGTCATCAGGCTCTTCACCGAAGAGAGGGCAAGGTCGGCAAACGTAAGTGAGCTGCAGTTTTCGAATGCACAACCACCAAGCGTAGTCAGCGTCTCGGGAAGTGTTATGCTCGTCAGTGAGGAGCAGGAGAGAAAAGCCTGGCCGCCAATGTGTGTTATTTGGCTGTCACCCCAGAGGACGGTTTTCAGTGAAGAGCAAACGGAGAAGGCATACTGGCCGATTTTCTTCAGGGACTTGGGGAAGCAGACTGATGTGAGATTTGAACAGCCGTTGAACAGTTTGTCGCCGGTATCCGTAATGCTTGTGAAAAACTGGAAGAAACGGGCGTCCGTCAAATCTTTATTGTTCTGGAGCCCCAATATGTCCTCTCCGGAAGGAGAGAATTGCGCCGCTTCGTATCTGGTGAGGCGGCCGTCGCCGTTCAGGTCCGCTCCCTTGGTGGTCATTATTGCTGTCCTTACCGATGACGGATGCCGGGTAAGGATATCCTCGCCTGCAGGGTCAGTGAGCGTAACTGCTCTGGTATATCCCTTGCCGCGTGAAATGGCAAATGCCTCGATCTTCCCTCCTTTAAGACCGTAGCCTTTGCCGGTATTCTCCATCGTCAGCGTGAAGCTCTGCTTGTCGTAGGCTTCGTATTCATCTGTTAAATACCGAAGTTCCCATGCTGCGAGAAGTGCTATGTAAAGCGTTCCGCCGGTACTGCCGCTTGTGCGGAAAGAGCCGGTTGCCTCGTATGTTTCGTCGTTGCGCCAGTCGCTCCATATAAGGGAGGTTCCGCCGCAGGTGCCCTCGAGCGTTGCCGTAGGAGTCAGGAAAGTATAACCGCCGTAAACACCATCGTAGTTGAGTGTTACCGTGAAGTCTCTTCCCGTTGTATTCCAATCTTTCTCGGCAGGCAGTGTGAGGTCGGTCTTGACATAGCTGGTGCCCATCGTGATGTCCGTAACTTTCTTTTCCGCGTAGTTTACCTCTCCGAGAAAGAGTACGGTGCGTTTCACAAGACTCTTGAGGTCGTTGTCAAGCGCCCCGGCCGTAAAGTCGATGCTCAGGTCGTGTTTTGTCGCATCCCATTTGAAGAGTCCGGCATCGAGGCCTGCCGCAGGGATGATGATGGCCTTGAGTATGTCGGGATATTTCGTGACCCAGGTGTTGAAATCGGCTTCCGTCTTGCCTTCGCGCAGCACGATATTCCCCGAGAATGTGCCCTTCTTCGTGCCGGCGCCGCCCACGAGGTTCAGCATAGAGGGGAGAACCGGGCACTTGGTCGAAGAGGATGTGCTGTAAACAATCATTTTGTCGCCCTCGGAATAAACTATTCTTGAGGAGCTGCCTGCGCTGAACTCGGCCTTTGTCAAGGGAGCGTCGGTTTCTGCCGCGAAGGGTATGAGGACGAGGTCTTCGGCATCGCGGACTATGTTCTGTTCCATGGGTTCGCAGGAATTCAGGAGCAATAATGCAGTCGCTGCAAACCAGAGTATCAATATATTGCGGGTTTTCATCTCTTTTCAATTTTTTGGGTTAGAACACAAGATCGGGCAGTTCATCCGTCTCCATCGATTCGCAAATGATGCCTTTCTGGCAGATGTCAAGAAATTCGCAGTCAGGCGAGAGATACAATTGTTTGTTTTTCATATTTGGTGTATTTTGCGGAATTCTCATTTAAGCGGTTTATTTGGTTCAAAGCATTTTTGTGCCCGGCTGAACTGGGTGCGGCAGCGCCTGAAAGGCTCACAGGGGCCTTTCTGAGATGCAAATATAGTGATTTTTGACAAAGATGCTAATCTTGGGTGCCCGGCTGCATCGGGCGGTGCGTAATGTGAAAATTAGTTTTATATTTGCAGTCAAAACCAAAATAGAAACTGAAATGATCGGAACAATTATCTACATTGCAGGCATCGTCCTGTCAGTTCTCGCAGTACTTGACATTCTCAAGAAGCCCATTTCCCCCATCGGAAAAATAATAAGCGCCGCACTCGTGCTCCTTACCAGCTGGGTAGGCCTTGCCGTTTACTACCTCTACGCCAAGGACCATCTCACCGAGTGGTTCAAGTAGTTCATGCTGTCCGCATCGATCCTGTCCTGGGCGGTAGTCACTCTTTCGTCCGCCTTCATGAGGCTGAGCCCCGACTATGAGGCTCCGCTCGAGAACCAGATGCTCATGGGCGCCCTTGTCGAGACCCTTGATACCAAGGGCTACTGGGTTAAGGTGCGCGCAGAAGACTATACCGGCTGGGTGGTCGACTTCGGCCTGAGGGAGCTTTCCGACGCAGAGAAGGAAGCCTGGCTCTCGGCTCCCAAGTGGATATGCACCGCTGAGTACTCGCGGGTGCGCAGTGAGCCGTCCTCCGTCAGCGCTCCCCTGTGCGACTTCACCATGGGCAACCTTGCCCGCCAGACGGGACGCTCTTGCGGCGAATGGGTTCAGGTGCTGCTTCCGGACGACCGAACCGGCTGGGTTCCTGCCGGCGATGTAGCCGATTTCGGCAAGCGCACACAGGCGCTCCGGCCGTCGGCATCCGCAATCGTCGACCTCGCCTGCAGTTTTGCCGGGACCCCTTACATGTGGGGCGGCAACAGTGTCAAGCACTTCGACTGCAGCGGGCTTGTGAAACTTTGCTATTTCATGAACGGCCTTGTCCTGCCCCGCAACGCCAGCCAGCAGATAAAATGCGGCAAGAGCGTAGAGGACGGGCAGTGGCAGGCCGGAGACCTTCTCTTCTTCGGCAAAAAAGACCCGGTAAGAGTCTCGCACGTAGCAATTTACATGGGAGACGGCAAGATAGTGCATTCGTCGAAGGCCGTCCGCATAATGACGCTCAAGGAGTACGGCCGTGAGCCCGTCGGGGCTGTGCGCATACTCGGAAACGAAGCAAACGGCGTGACGCTGCTGCGCGAAGACCCGTATTATTTCCCGCAGGATGGCAAGTAGGGCCAAGACCCTTTGGCTCTGCTCCCGCCCTTTTCTTTGCTGACTGAGACTGCGCCGTGCTTTTTGGGGACTCTCGCCGGAGATTCCGGTAAACAATACGTAACCAAATTGCTTCTCGTAGCTTGCAGTGCTCTAAACCCCCGGTTTAAAGGAGGGGTTTAGAGCACTGGATGCTTTGTGTGGGGTTTTGGTGATTTATC
>CAMOGR010000219.1 GCA_946614205.1 uncultured Bacteroidales bacterium
GGTGTTTCCGTATCCGCCGGTGGCAATGATTACGGCATGTGCGCCGAAGCGCTCTAGCTGGCCGGTAACAAGGTTGCGCGTGATGATGCCCTTGGCCTCTCCGTTCACAACTACGAGGTCGAGCATCTCGTGCCTGGGATATGATTTTACCGTACCCATCGATATTTCTTTGTTAAGCGCTGCATAAGCACCGAGAAGCAGTTGCTGACCGGTTTGGCCGCGGGCGTAGAAGGTACGGCTAACCTGCACGCCGCCGAAGGAACGGTTGGCAAGATATCCGCCGTATTCGCGGGCGAAGGGGATACCCTGGGCAACGCACTGGTCGATAATGGCTGCACTCACCTCAGCAAGGCGATATACATTTGCCTCGCGGGCACGGTAGTCGCCGCCTTTGATAGTGTCGTAGAAAAGTCTGTAGACTGAGTCGTTGTCGTTCTGGTAATTCTTGGCAGCGTTGATGCCTCCCTGTGCAGCAATTGAGTGGGCACGACGGGGTGAATCGCTGATACAGAATATCTTGACGTTGTATCCGAGCTCTCCGAGGGAGGCTGCTGCAGATGCTCCGCCAAGGCCGGTACCTACGACGATGATTTCAAGCTTGCGCTTGTTGTTGGGACTCACGAGGTGGATTTCCGACTTGCGCTTTGTCCATTTCTGGGCTAAAGGCCCGTCGGGAATTTTGGAAGAAAATTTATCGGCCATCGTATTGTATTTAATATTGGTATTTCAAAAAGTTTGCAATTTTAGTCATTTTTACGCACAACTCCAACTTTATTCCGCAAACAGGGTACCTTCCTCAGGCTGTTTTTCGAGACCGAGATGCCTGTAGGAAAGTTCAGTGGCAATACGTCCGCGCTGGGTACGGACAATGAATCCTTCCTTGATGAGGAAAGGTTCGTAAACCTCCTCGAACGTTCCCTGGTCTTCTCCTATCGCGGTGGCGATGGTGTTGGCGCCCACAGGACCACCCTTGAAGGTATTGATGATGGTACGTAGAATCTTGTTGTCTATCGCATCGAGTCCACGGGTGTCAATATTCAGTTTGTCAAGGGCATACTTGCTTATTTTCAGGTCAATATGACCGTCGCCCATAACCTGGGCAAAGTCGCGCACACGCTTCAGCAGGCCGTTGGCGATTCGCGGGGTGCCGCGGCTTCGGAGAGCTATTTCACGGGCCGCATCGTCGTCTATCCCTATTTTAAGGATGACGGCGCTGCGCTTTACTATCTTTATAAGCTGGTCGGTATCGTAATACTCAAGCCCGCAGTTGATGCCGAAGCGCTCACGGAGGGGAGCCGTAAGAAGACCTGCACGGGTGGTGGCTCCTACAAGCGTGAAAGGATTGAGGGAAATGCGGACCGACCTGGCTCCGGGGCCTTTGTCTATCATTATGTCTATAACATAATCTTCCATTGCGGAATAAAGGTATTCCTCCACTTCCGGGGAAAGGCGGTGAATTTCGTCGATGAAGAGCACGTCGCCTGTTTCAAGCGAAGTAAGCAAGCCTGCAAGGTCGCCCGGCCTGTCGAGAACAGGCCCTGACGTCACTTTCATGTTCACGCCCATCTCGTTGGCTATGATATGCGCGAGAGTGGTCTTGCCAAGACCGGGAGGGCCGTGGAACAGCGTATGGTCCAGCGCCTCGCCGCGCATCTTGGCGGCTTGTATGTAAATCCTGAGATTGGATACTATTTCGCCTTGTCCGGTGAAATCTTCGAGTTCGCGGGGTCTGATTATTCCGTCTAAATCCTTATCTTTGCCCTCGTTTGTATTGTGCGGGTTGAAGTCGGTCATTCCGTTCGATTCTTTACAATTACAAATATAATTCTTTTTAAATTTATTTTGTTATTGTTATAATCTTCGGTTGAAATGTTAAAAACTAACTTCATCCATTGATTTTCAATAATTTAAATTTAAAAAGAGAGTTGAAAACTTTATTGGGTGACCTGGATTGAAATGTTGAATACTCCGGCACTTCGGATATAAACAGAAATACCCCGGGTTTATAAACAGACTTTTCAACATTGAAATAATTAGTAAATGTTAAAAAATAAGTTGCCCACTCACGGCTGCGTGGGCGCAGACGGTCTGCAAACCGTAGCAACTTATTTTTTACCGTCAATATAAAGATGTTGATAAACAGTAAATCTACATCGCTGCTTCGTGACAGGATATCTTCCGAAAAGGAAATATTCTGCCGTTCACTGTTCCTTTCTGCCAAGTGGTTCGTGGCCGTCGAAGCTGCTCCTGAAAGCATAAACTTCATAATACTACCCGATTCCGAATCAGCGGAATACTGTGCCTCAGACCTGTACAGCCTTACAGAGGGAGATACGGTCTTCTTTCTTCCATCTTCAGGAAAGAACATAGAACGCAGCAACTACAAATCTTCCCTCGGGGTGCAGCGGACAGCGGCGATAGAGAAGATTCTGTCTTATAAGTCGGGCAGACTTTTCATAGTCACTTATCCGGAGGCGCTCGAAGAACTCATTCCCGGCAGCAAGGAAATAAGCGATTCAGTATTCACTTTGTCGGCTGGAGATGAGATTTCTCACGATTCCCTGCAGGAGCGCCTGGTGAAAGAGGGATTCGAGAAGGTTGACTTTGTCTCCGCTCCCGGCCAGTATGCGATAAGGGGTTCCATAGTGGATGTTTTCTCATATTCCCGCAATTTTCCTTTCCGCATATCCTTCTGGGGAGACGAGATAGAAAAGATTAACGTATTCGACTGCAACACCCAGCTGTCGAAGGAACAGGTGCAGTCTGCGGAGATTGTATCCGGAATAATCTCCGAAGGCAGTTCAGCGGAAAACAGCATACTCGAGACTCTTCCGCAGAATACCCTCATCTGGCTCGATTCTTCCGACATGTACCGGGAGAAAGATTTTTTCCAGCTGACGGAGCGGTATCGCAGGGTATTCATCGATACGCCCCTGTCGCGCCAGAACGAGGATACTGTCGACTTCGAAATAGCCCCGCAGCCGGTATTCAACAAGAATTTCGAACTCCTTACCGAGGATATACGCTCCAAAATAGAAGAGGGCTACAAGGTATTGATATTCGGGCAGAAGGCTAACCAGCTCGACCGTATCCAGTCCATCCTGTCGCAGAACGGAGGACTTCTCCCTGAGTTCGTAAAGGGAAAGAATATCCACAACGGATTCATAGACAAGCAGGACAAGATATGCTGCTATACCGACCATGAGATATTCGACCGTTTCCACCGTGTCAGCATACGCCGCAGCGTGGAAAAGACGGAGCAACTCACGATCAACGACCTAAACTCCTTCAATATAGGAGACTACGTAGTCCATATCGACCATGGCGTGGGAGTTTTCGGCGGACTGGTGCGTCTGCGAGACGATTTCGGAAGGGTGAACGAAGTGGTAAAACTGACTTACAAGGACGGCGACGTGGTATTCGTATCCGTACACGCCCTGCACAAGATATCCCGCTTCCGTTCCCGCGACGGCGAAGCACCGAAAATCAACAAGCTCGGCTCCAAGACATGGATGACCCTGAAGAGCAACGCCAAGTCGAGGGTAAAAGACATAGCGAAAGACTTGATACAGCTGTACGCACGCCGCAAGGCGTCCAAAGCCTATGCCTTTTCGCCCGATACATACCTGCAGGAGGAACTTGAATCTTCCTTCATGTACGAGGATACTCCGGACCAGGAACTTGCATCCAAGGCAGTAAAGCGGGACATGGAAGACACCTGTCCCATGGACCGTCTGGTCTGCGGAGACGTAGGTTTCGGAAAGACTGAAATAGCCATACGGGCTGCATTCAAGGCCGCCGTGGACGGCAAGCAGACAGCAGTGCTTGTTCCCACCACAATACTCGCACTTCAGCATTATACCACTTTCTCTGAGCGTCTGAAGAATCTTCCCTGCACCATAGAATACGTTAGCCGCCTGCGCAGCGCAAAAGAAATCAGCGATATACGCAAACGGCTGGAAGAAGGTAAGATAGACATACTGATAGGCACTCATAAGATACTTTCAGATTCCTTCGTTTTCAAAGATTTGGGTCTGCTGATAATAGACGAAGAGCAGAAATTCGGAGTGGCTGCCAAGGAGAAACTCCGCAAGATGCGCTCCTCCGTCGATACCCTTACTCTTACGGCAACTCCGATCCCGAGGACCCTTCAGTTCTCGCTGCTCGGTGCCAGGGATCTCAGCATAATCAACACTCCTCCACCGAACCGCATTCCGGTGCAGACGGAAATAATCCTGTTCGACAAGGAAGAAATCCGCAGCATAATCAACTACGAACTCAATCGCGGCGGACAGATATTCTTCCTGCACAACAAGGTTGAGGAACTGCCTGCAATCTACGAAATACTCCACCGTCTCGTACCCGATATGAAAATCTGCGTGGCGCATGGCAAGATGGAATCCAAAGAACTGGAAAACAGGATGTTGGAATTCATACGCGGCGACTACGACATGCTTCTGTGTACCACCATCGTAGAGAACGGGCTCGACATTCCCAATGCCAATACGATAATAATAAACCAGGCCCAGAACATAGGTCTGAGCGACCTGCACCAGCTGCGCGGCCGCGTCGGGCGCTCCAACCGCAAGGCTTTCTGTTATCTGATAGTACCTCCGCTTACCACCCTTACCGACGATGCCCGCCGCAGGCTCAAGGCCATCGAGGAATTCAGCGACCTGGGCAGCGGATTCAACATAGCCATGCAGGATCTCGACATCCGCGGAGCCGGCAACCTGCTTGGTGCCGAACAGAGCGGATTCATAACCGACATGGGATTCGAGACTTACCAGAAAATCCTGTCCGAGGCCATGGAGGAACTTGGAATAGAGGCCGGAATAATAACCCGCAGCGACCGGGGAGCCTTTACCGTCGACTGCACTGTCGAAACCGACCAGCAGGCCCTCATCCCCGACGGTTACATAGACATAACTGCTGAAAAGATAAGAATTTACAAGCAGCTCGACTCGCTTTCTTCAGACAAGGAGATAGACCTTTTCAAAGTGCAGCTGCAGGACCGTTTCGGCCATCTTCCTCCAGAGGTTGAAAATCTTTTCGATGTCGTAAAGATACGCAATGCCGGAGCGCGTCTTGGCTTCGAAAAGATCGTGGTCAAGAACGGAATGTTCATAGCATTCTTCATCGCCAACCAGATGTCCCCTTATTTCCAGTCAGACGTATTCTCCCGAGTGCTCGAAAGGGTGAACGGCGGGGTATACTCTCTGGAGGTAAAACAGAGTAAAGGAAGGCTCAAACTTTTCACCAGAAACGTTGATTCCCTGCAAAAAGCCCGGATAATACTTAGTAAGTTGGAATAAAATTCATAAATTTGCAGGTTTGCAGATTGAAAGCAAATGTCGAATCTGTTAGTGGTAATAGGAAACACTGCCGTTAAGGCAGCCTGGTCGGACGGCACCGTTCTCGGCAAGACCTTCCGTTACCAGGGCGAGAGGGTAATAGACTTCGTCACTTCACTCACAGTGCGGCAGGCCCCCCTTGCCATGGCCGTGGTGTCGGTACGGGAAATCCTTCCCGAAGAGGAGAGCGCCCTCCTTGCCGCCTGTCCCAATCTGCTGCTTCTCGACAACACTCGTCCTGAAATTCTTTCCGAATACGTTTTCCCCGAATACCTTACCTACGACCGCATGTCGTCCCTGGTGGCTGCACGATACCTTTTCAAGGGCAAGGCCTGCACTGTATTCGACCTCGGCACCACGCTCACGGTCGATTTCATGGACGGCGACGGCAACTATCTCGGAGGAAACATTTCCCTGGGCTGCCGCACCCGCTTCAAGGCTGTCAACCGTTATTCCAGGGCACTCCCTTTGGTGAACATGCCGCCGCAGACGTCCTTTCCCGGGACATCCCTGCAGGGTTCGATAGAATCAGGAGTGATTTCAGGTATAGAGTTTGAAATAGACGGCTACATCAGGTCCAATCCCGGGAACATTGTGATTTTCACGGGCGGCGACGCAAATTATTTTGCAACCCGGAGCAAAAACTCCGTATTTGTCGTCAGCAACCTCGGGCTGATGGGCCTTGCAATCATTACCGATGAATATGTCAGGAAAAACATTGAATAGCCTCCTGTCGGCAATCTTTCTGCTGACTGCCGGCGGTCCGGGCCTCTTCGCCCAGACCTTCGGGAGCTATACTCCATACTCCATCTTCGGCGTCGGTGACCTTTCATCTCCCGGTACCGCCTACAACAAGAGCATGGGAGGAGTGGGAATAGCTTCCCGCAACCACCGTTTCCTCAATCCGGTCAATCCTGCCGCCGTAACCGCAAGGGATTCCCTCGCATTCATGGCAGATTATTCCGTCCTGCAGGACAACAAACTCTTCCGCCAGGGAGACATGCGTTCAGCCTCCAATACCGCGAACATAGGCGACCTCATGATTTCCTTCCCCATCTGGAGGTCTTCCGCCATGATGGTGGGAATCATGCCTTTCAGCAGCACCGGTTACGGATATTCCTACGACGTCACCAATCCGGAAATAATAGGACGTACCGGCAACATCAACTATTCAGCGAAGGGTCAGGGTACTATGTATCAGCTGTTTGCCGCCGCCGGAGTGACCTTCTGGCGCAGGCTGTCGCTGGGAGCCGAGTTCATTTATTTCTTCGGCAAGAACGAAAAGACATTCACCGAATCCTTCACTGACGACTCGTTCAACGGTGCGTCCAACGGCCATCTGCTCCAGCTCTCCGCTCCCGCCGGAAAGTTCGGACTGCAGTATGAGCAGCCTCTCGGCACCAAGGCGTCAGCAACGCTCGGAGCCACATACCGTACGGAGGCTATAATCGGCGGTCACACAAAGACTTACCGTATGTCCGAAGGCACTGCTGCCTCGGATACTCTGTACTTCAATTCCGGAGTTCCCCAGGGGGTGCGGCTCGCAAGCGAAATCGGCGTCGGACTGAGTTTCCGTTATGCCGACAAATTCCAGGCGGAATTAGACTACACCCGTTCCGACTGGCGGGGCACAGGTCTCGACACCGCAGAAGGATTCACCGGCAACCTCACGGCCGGCCCCGGAATGTCCGTATTCACTACGTCCCTGTCGGAATCTTACCGCCTCGGATTCGAGTACATCCCCAACCGCAACGACATCCGTTATTACTTGCGCAAGATAGCCTATCGCGCCGGCGCATACTGGAAAAACGAATATTACCTGCTCGACGGAGCCCCTGTAAATTCCTTTGGAATAACGCTCGGAGCCACCTTCCCGGTGTTCCGCTGGTACAACGGAATCACTTTTGGCATGGACTTTGGACAGAGAGGTTCCTTAAAGAACAATATGATCCAGGAGAGATACATTAATTTCTCGGTCGGATTCAACTTATTCGACATCTGGTTCCAGAAGTTCGCGTACGATTAGTGTAACTGCAAAAACCGATAGATATGAAAAAAGTATTTTTAGCGGCTTTAAGCCTTTTGGTGGTTCTCCCCGCCGCACGCCTTTCCGCACAGGATATGAGCAAGTACGGTGAGAACGCAGAGGAGTGCGTGAAATATCTCTCCTATTACACCGAGTATTACAAACAGAAGAATTATGACGACGCCGTTCCCAACTGGCGTATGGCATACAAGCTGTGTCCTGCGACATGCAGCCAGAACCTGCTTATCCACGGTTCCGACCTTATATCCCGCCTCATAGCGAAGAACTCCAAGGACGCAGTCATGGTGGCAGGTCTCGTAGATACGCTCCTCACCCTGCAGGACCAGAGGGCAGAGCTGTATCCCAAGTATGCGGCCACCGCCCTCAACAACAAGGCCACCTATGCGGCCAAGTATCTGTCCAAGGACTCCAAGAGGGTTTACGGCATATACGAGGGTGTAATCGCATCCCTTGGCGACAAGACCAAGGCTTCCGTGTTGTTCAACGACTTCAAGTCGGCCGTCGACCTCTATGGCGAGGGCGCACTGGGCACCGAGGAAATCCTCAACCTGTACTCCCGCAACATAGAGATGCTTGATGCCATCGTCCCCGCTTCCGATATAGAGAAGAAGCAGATCGGCGATTTCCGCACCAACATAGAGAACCTGTTCATCTCCAGCAAGGTGGCCTCCTGCGACGACCTGCTCGCCCTCTTCGGCCCCCGTTACGAGGCTTCTCCCAACGACCTTGCCCTTGCCACCAACATCGTCAAGATGCTGTCCCTGGCAGATGACTGCAACGACAACGACCTCTTCCTGAACGCCGTCACCACCATGTACAACCTGGAGCCTTCGGCAGCGGCAGCTTATTACCTGTACAAGCTGCACTCCTCCAAGGACAACGTCTCCGAGGCTGTCAAGTACATGCAGGAGGCAATCGACCGCGAGGACTCCGACGTCAAGCAGGATGCATCCTATCTGTACGAACTTGCGGTCTACAGCTTCAAGAACGGCCGTTCCGCTGCCGCATTCGAGGCTGCAAGCAAGGTTCCCGCAATGGATGAGGAACTCGCCGGCAAGGCCTACCTGCTCATAGGTACCATCTGGGGTTCCACTACCTGCGGCGGCGACGAGATTGCAAGGCGTGCACCTTACTGGGTGGCATGCGACTACATGAACAGGGCCAAGGCGGCAGATGCTTCCCTCACCGACGACGCCAACCGCTATATCGGCCAGTACAGCAAGTACTTCCCTCCTGCAGCCGACGCGTTCATGTACGACATCACCAACGGCCAGACCTACACCGTCGTATGCGGCGGAATGAGGGCCACCACCACCGTTCGTACGGTAAAATAGCTTGAAATTCAGAATACAATATTCCGGCATACTGGCAGGCGTCGTTGCGCTTGCCAGTATTGTCGTATCATGCTCGGGCTCCCTTGGCGAGGCGGATGCGCTGGACCTGTCCAAAACCCCGGTGCAGACGCTCCGGGACATGTTCTCCGTGCAGACCAAGAACGGAAAGGTGGAGATGCGTTTCGAGGCACCTGTCATGGAGACCTACGACAACGACACGCTCAAACTCGACCTTTTCCCCGGCGGACTTTCAGTATATTCCTACAACGAGGAAGGTATGCTGGAGAGTGTTATATTCTCCGACAACGCAAGGCATGAGGTGGATAAGACCGGCAAGCGCAGCGACGTTTGGTCCGCTTATGGCAACGTGCTGATAAACAATGTTATAAAGCACGAAGCCATGGAGACGGACACCATCTACTGGGACGAGACGAAGAAGGAAATATACACCGACTGCTACGTCAAGATGTACTCTCCCGACGGTTTCATGCAGGGCTACGGAATGCGTTCCGACGACCATGCCCGCAATTCCATACTCCGCAAACCTTTCAACAGTTACGCCGTTTCGCAGCAGGATACAACGCTTGTTGTTATTGATTCTGTGAATTTTATTGGTGCTTTCCCAAAAAATTAGTAAATTCGCGGCCCATTACTTTTGAAAGAAAAAATTAAAAGATAAAACACAATGGCGGTTCTTCAGAAAATTCGCGTAAAATTCGGCCTTGCGATATCCATCATTATCGCTCTGGCCCTTCTCTCTTTTATCATCGACCCTGGTACCCTTGAGTCCGCACTCCACGGCATGTCAAGCAAGTACGACGTTGGCCGCATCGCCGGCAAGCGCGTCTCTTACACCGACTTCCAGGAGAACGTTGACCGTTTCACAACCATCCATCAGGTAGCCACCGGTTCCTCCGTTGCAAACGAGCAGACCCAGCAGCAGATCCGCAATGCCGCATGGCAGGATTATGTTGACAGGTACATGTTCACCGAGAACGCAAAGAAGGCAGGCATCCGCGTCGGCACCGACGAGATGGTAGACCTTACCACCGGTGACAACATTTCTCCCGTCCTCGCACAGAATCCCGCGTTTGCGGACGAGACCGGCGCTTATTCCCCCGAGGCTCTGCGCACCTTCGTGCAGAATGTCGGCTCAGACGGCAGCGGCAGCCTCAAGACCTTCTGGAACTATCTCCAGAACACCGTTCTCACCAACAGGTACTACGAGAAGTACAACGCCCTGTTCTCCTCTGCCGACTATCTTCCCCAGGTCTTCGTCGACCGCGCACTCGCTGAGGGCAACACCACCGCAACCGTAGAGTACCTCATGGTTCCCTTCAACTACAACGACAGCACCGTGAAGGTTTCCAGCCAGGATATCCAGAAGTACTACAAGGACCACAAGGAGAACTACAAGCAGGCCGCAGGCCGCGACATCGAGTATGTGGTGTACGAGGTTGTCCCTTCCGCAGCCGACGTTGCCGCCACCAGCGACGAGGTTGAGGCCCTTCTGCCCGAGTTCGCCGCCACCACCAACATGAAGGCTTTCCTCCTTCGCAATTCCGAGCGCACCCAGTACGACCACTGGTACAAGCAGGGCGAACTCAAGACCGTTTCTTCCGAAATTGACGACTTCGTCTTCGGAGCGGCTGCAGGCGTATCTCCCGTCTATAAGGACGGCAATGTCTTCCGCAGCGCCAAGGTGCTCGCAAGCGCCATGGTTCCCGATTCCGTATACGTCAAGCATATCCTCCTCCAGGGCGCCGATGCACGCCACCTGGCAGACAGCCTCTGCGGCGTCGTTGCCAAGGGCGGCAACTTCGCAAGCCTCGCAGCCCTTTATTCCGTCGACCAGAATTCCGCTGACGGCGGAGAGCTCGGCAACCTCGGCTGGTTCACCCAGACCTACACCATCCCCGGATTCGAGGGTTGCGTGACCGCCGAAATCGGCAAGCCTTTCGTGCTCAACACCCAGTACGGCAGCCATGTCGTCGTTGTAAGCAAGCGCACCAAGCCCGTTGCCAAGAAGCAGGTCGCCATCCTCGAGAAGACCTCCCTTGCCAGCAAGGAGACCTTCAACGAGTTCTACGCCAAGGCCAACCGCTTCGCCACCATCGCGAACGGTACCTATGAGGGTTACAAGAAGGCCGTCGACTCCACCGGAGTTTATTCCCACACCATGAACAACGTCACCGAGGCCACTGCCAATTACGGTTCCGTAAGCCAGGCCAAGGAAATCACCCGCTGGGTGTACGACGCCAAGAAGGGCAAGGCCTCCAACATCATCACCGTCAACAACAACTTCTTCTTCGTCGTCGCCCTCAAGGACATCCGCGAAGAGGGATACAGGAGCGTAAACGAGGTCGCATCTTCCATCAGCGACATCCTTCAGACCGAGCAGCTCGGCAAGAAGACCTGCGCCGATGTGGCAGCCAAGATCCAGGGTCTCAATTCCCTCGAGGAGATTGCCACTGCCCTTGGCGTGCAGTCCGCAAAGGTTGAGGACGTTGCATTCTCTTCCATGTCCCGCACATCCCTTGAATCCGCTCTCGTAGGTGCCGCTTCCGTGGCTCCTGAGAACCAGGTCTGCGGCCCTGTCGCCGGCCAGGTGTGCGTGTACGTATTCAAGGTCTCCGACCGCGAGACAGGTTCCTTCTACACCGCCGATGACATCCGTGACAACGAGTCCCAGAAGGCCCGCTACACCACGCAGATGATTATCCCCGAGATGATGAAGAAAGCCGACGTCAAAGACAATCGCGCCCGCTTCTTCTAGCAGTTGCAGGCACCAGATAAAGACCGGCCGTCACGACAGGGTGATGGCCGGTCTTTTTGTAATTGAGTAATTATTTATTAGTTTTGTCGTTAAGTCTATTTCAGAATTAAGTTGAATAATCGGAGAGATCAACGATATAGTATTACATCAGATTCTATATAAAGTAATAAATATGAAGAAAATTGTATCATTTATCATCATTGCTTTTGTTTCGGCCTTCAACCTTTTCGGGCAAAACGGAAGCGACAGATTTGATGTCGGCCTTGGGTTTGCTCCTTTTTTCTTAACATCGAAGGATGAGGCACTGGAAACTCCTTATAAATATGATGCATACTTTGAATGGCGTCACGATTTTGGTAAAAGGGTGGACGTTGGAGCGAGGATAGACTATAAAGGCTCCCCGGCAAGATGCTATAACTCAGAAACATTCACTCGCTTCTATGGCTCCCAGCACGCAGTTGCCGTTCAAGCATTAGCTGACTTCAACTGCTTACCCGGCAAATCAATCAATCCGTATATCGGTATTGGTCTAGGCCCCGCATTGATTGTCCACAATTGGACATCGAAAGAAACGGCTATTGTTTCTGACACAACAAAACTGGGTCTTGAAGGCCCTCTTGGAGCATTTCCATCTTTCACATGGTGGGTTGTAAGCCCACGAGCCGGAGTGGAATTGTTCAATCATCTGAGATTATCTTCTTCTGTAGATGTTTCTTTGTCTGAATTGCTTTGGGCTGTCTGTTTTAACGTCGGCTGGACTTTCTGAGGATAATGACACATGGGTGGTCGGAAACTATAAACTTGTCCCGGCATCGGAAGAAATGGAGAGCTGGATGAAGTCAACGATCTTCCGGCCTCCGGTGATGTGATACCCGGAGTATCACCGGATAGTGGTCTGAGATGCCGCCGTTCCAGCGGGGGCCGATCCAGGCACGCAAGGGCTTTGTGCCGCCCCAGGTGCGGTCTTCCTCGGTCAGGAATGTGTGGCGGAAGACCGTCTCTTTTACGTTCAGGCCGCGGGCAAAATGGCCGTCAATCTTCTCCCAGGAACCGTTGTATTTGATGGTCCCCTGACCACCTACCTTCCACACATCGTCGTTGAAGTCCCCGACGGAAAGCACGGGTCGCAGGGCGGCAAGAGAGTCCATCAGGGCCGTCATCCTCGCCATGGCGACGGCCCTGCGGCGGCCGGAGTCCGGGCCCACCTTGGAAGGATGATGGTTGACGATGATGCACAGGCTGTCGAATTCTGCCACCAGGATGTCCCTGGTGGCCATCACGGCACCGGAGGTGTCGTACAGATGATGCGCCCTGGAACCCAGCAGGCGCAAGGAACTCCGGCGGTATAGAAGTGCGCAATCTATCCCGCGCCTGTCGGGGGATTCATAGTGAACGATGGAATAGTCCAGCTTGCGAAGAGGGGTGGAATGCACCAGCCTCTCCAGCACGAAACGGTCGCCGACCTCCATGAGCGCAACGGCGTCCGGCAACCGCCCTTCCTGCTGTGAAATGAGAAGCAGGGTTTTTGCTATTGCATTGCATTTGGTGTAGAAACGTCCCCGGGTGTGGCGCCCCGTAGTATCGTTACGGTAGTCCAAGAAGTTCTCCACGTTCCAACTGACGACCAGCAGGCTGTCAGCCGTCATCCCTGTCCGCAACAATAGCGACAGGAGCAGTATGACCGGCATGATAAAATGTCAGAGGGACAAAACGGACTCTTCAGAAAGTCCGGTAGCGGAAGATATGGTTGCCGTGGGGATGCCGGCAAGTTTCAAATTTTTCGCTACTTGTTCAATGCCTTGTTCAATGCCTTTTACATAGAACTCCTGGGCGATTTCCTGACGGTCTTCGTCGGTGAGGTAAGAGCGGACGTCGTTGTCGAACATAGAGCGAAAGTATTGAAGTTTGTCCTGGTCCGGAATGGGCGACTGCCGGCTCGACTCGAAAATCGGGTCGTACTTGCCGCCGTACCGCTCCGGTCTGCTCGCAAAATTACTCATATTTTGCAGAATATCAAACCAGACATGTTTTGGAGTGATGCTGTTGTTTTTCATGGCTTTACGGATAAATGGTTTCGGCAAAGCTAAGAAGCGTCAGCCGCATCCGCAATACCCCTCGGGCAAGTTTTGCGAAATCTTTTGAAAGAATCGTAAACTTGTGACGAAAGGAGGCTTTTGCGAGCCTAAGATCGGCGTTTCTGGGCCCGGACGGAGGTTCTCGCGTGCTGGCGGGCCTAAAGTTGCAGTTTCTGGGCCCGGATGGAGGGTCTTGCGTGCTGGCGGGCCCAAAGTCGCCGTTTCCGGGCCCGGATGGCACTATATTGTGCATCGTGCTTCGCAATGTCAAGATTGAACTGTTCTCCGACCTTCTGTGTGTATATTGAAGCCTCAACCCCCGCATTCCGCTTGTCGAGCATCGCCAGGGCCGTGTCGTCCACATAGTTGTCAATCAGAACAATACGCTTCTCTGCACTTCTTATCAGATTGCAGACGAACTCGTACGCATCGTATATCTGACCGTCGAAAAACACGCACTGCTTATTATCTTCTTTACGGCTCTCGAGTTTGGCAAAAACCTGATCTATCTTCTGGTCGGTCTCCAATTGGCGAACTTCCAATCTGTCCAACCGTTGAAAGACTTGAGCATGCATAATAAAGAAATGACGCATAGAAACGAAAGCACGCATAATGGCAATACTGACTTGCCTTGCATTATGGCTTTTCAGAACAGTGGCAAGCATTACGACTCCTTGTTCCGTAAAGGCGTACATATCGGCTCCTCCGGTGTTGTATCCAAGGGGTATCACAGATTGTGACACCCCTCTGGCGATCAATTCGTTAGCCTCGACTCGAGTGAGTTTGAACATGAAATCGTCTGGAAAACTGCTGCTGTTTCTTCTCACAGCTTGTCTGAGTGACCATTACATAGGAACCACGAACGGTGTAGATTCTTTTTTCAATATACGCAACATCAAATGAAATGTTTACGTCAGTAGTCTTCTTCTCCATACTTTAGCACTTTCTCCAAATCTATGAAAAAGAGTGAGTACCGTCAAGGAACGGAGAGAAGGTTTTGCTGATTCTTTTGAAAGAATCGTAAACTTGTGACAAAAGGAGGCTTTTTCGGGACTAAAGTTGCCATTCCCCGGCCGGAATGGAGGCGGCTCCGTTTATTTCAGTGCTTTAATTGACTCGGCGGAGAGGCCGGTCACGGCGGCGATAGTAGCGTCTGGGATGCGCTCGGCCTTCATTTTCAAGGCGACTTGCTGGATGCCCTGCCCGATTCCTTGCTGGATGCCCTGCTCAATTCCTTGTTCGATGCCTTGCTCGACACCCTTTTCGAAGCCGGCCTCGGCCCCTTTAGCATAGAACTCCTGAGCTATTTCCTGGCGGTCTTCGTCGGTGAGGTAAGAGCGGACATCGTTGTCGAACATAGAGCGGAAGTATTGAAGTTTGTCCTGGTCCGGAATGGGCGACTGGCGGCTGGACTCGAAAATCGGGTCATACTTGCTGCCGTACCGCTCCGGTCTGCTCGCAAAATTACTCATATTTTGCAGAATATCAAACCAAACTTCGACGGGAGTCGCGGCCTTGCCGGGCTCTCCCGCAAAGCGAGGGAGCTCACACAGGTAGAGGTTAAGGAGGCTTCTGCGCGTGTACCCGTCTCCGGTGGTCTCCCGCAGCTGGTAAGTGTAAATCAGCTTGTCGACATCGTGCTTGAGACGGAAGTTCATGAAGCAGACTACATAGACCGGCATAAGATTCCCGTAGGAGTCCCCCTTATGCAGCTGTGTATGAACCATAGACGCCCCGTAATAGAGGAGCCTGTTGCGGAGGAACTCCTTGTCGGCACGCTGCATCTCCACGATGATCTTGCGCCCGTCTGCGGTGTGGCAGAGGACGTCCATGATGACCTTCTTGTCGTCACCTTTCCAGAGGTCTACTTCGTTGGGTTCGTACTCGATGTGGACGATGTCTTCCGGCAGGATGTCGTTGAGCAGGAGCATGAGGTTCCGCTCATTGTGTCCGAAGACGTGCTTGAAGGCCCAGTCGCAGAGGAGGTCGATGTATGTGCTGGACGTAATGCGGATGATGAGGTCTTCCCGTTCCTCGGGGGAGAGAACGCGGAAGCGGTCGTATTCACTGATGATGGCCTCGTACTGAGCGAACTGCTCGGGAGTGATGCTGTTGTTTTCCATAGCTTTTTTTGTGCAAATATGGAGAGTGCATTTTGAAATCCAATGGAATTTAAAAAATCAGCGACGCAATTTTGCTGTATTTTATATGAAAACAATAACTTTGCATTGTAATAATACGCTATGGTTTCCCTGAAAAGAATTTTTTTTACAATGTTCATGCTTCTTGCCGTTTCTTGTTCAAACAGGCGGGTACAGATTCAGTTGAACGATGTGGCTTCATATATTGATGACAGGCCGGACAGCGCGCTTGCCGTTTTGGAATCAATCCGCAATGAAGAGTTGACAACGCGCCCTTTGAGGGCCAGGTATTCGTTGTTATACGCCATGGCTCTGGATAAGAATTATATAGACACAACGGACGCAAGCATTATCATGCCGGCTGTGCAGTGTTATAATCGCTGTGGTTCGGTTGATGATAAAATCAAGGCGTATTATTACCAAGGTATTGCTTATCTCAACGGAAAGGAATATGATAAGGCAATAGTATCTTTTACAATTGCAGAAGAATTGATACCACAGGCTCATGACATGCGTTATGTCGGTTTGTTGTATTCCCGAATGTCAGACTTATATAATTGCACATATAATTCTGAACAAGAACTTAGATATATAGACCTTGCCATGGACGCTTTTGCAGAGTGTAAGGCAAATAATTATAAATATACAACCCTGCATAGAAAAGCACAGGCTTTGGCAAATGCTAAACGCACTGGTGAAGCAAGCAGAATTTACGAGAGTTTAATAAACGAAGCCGGACTTCCAAAATCTTTGGTTTTAACAGCAAAAGGTGATTATGCTTTACTATTGTCGACCGTAAGCGACGGCGATACTCAAAGGGCCTTGAATTTATATGAAAGCGTTCTTTCAGAGTCGGGCGGCCTACGTGATATCAATCAATGGGCGTCATATGCTTATACTCTAACTGCATGTGGACATAGTAACGAATCCGTACAAGTTTTTAATCAATTGTATACTCTTTACCCGGAAGATACCGCAGTAATAGATATCTGGAAGGCTTCGGCCTTTGAACAAGAGCAAGAATTCGGCCGCGCCTTTTACCTTTTAAAACACTCCTTATCCCAACAAGATTCATTGCTAAACATCAAGTTGTCCCAGGCTTCAACCAGAGCTCTGGTCGAGCATGTTTCTTATGAAAACAGTAAACTTCAGGTTGCCAAGAAAAACAATCAAATCCGCTCAATACTGATGCTGCTGCTGATAGTTACTATAGCTGTAGCAGTCTTTTTATATCTGCGCAGGCGGAATGAGAAACTAATGAAAGAACGGATAGAACTAATAGATATAGCCGAAGTTATGCGCTTCAAACTAAAGGAATCTGAAGAAGGACGGTATCTTGAGAAGAAAGAATTCGAAAACACCGTTAATACTATGGATTCGGAAATATCGTTACTGCGTCAAGAGGTAAAAGCCAAGGAACAGACCTTATACGAACTGCGGTCAGAATACGCGCGCATTTACCACTCGCAATTCAAGTATCTAGGGGACTTATGTGAAACCTATCTACGTGCGAACGAAAGGAGAGACTCTCAGCGTATTGTTTATGAGAAGGTTCAAGATATGATTAAGGATATAAGTCTTGACGAGAACGGGCAGAAACGCTTTGAACACAAGATAAACAATAAACTTGATGGAATAATGAGACACTTTCGAGAAGATTATTCATGGCTTTCTGAAAAAGATTACCGTTTCGTCAGTTATTTATTCGTTGGTTTTGATGCAACAACGATAAGTATCATACTTAATATGCCGTCAGTTGATGCGGTCTACATGAGGAAGTCAAGAATCAAAAAAATGATTCGGGAATCAAATACAAAAAGAAAGGAAACCTATCTGGATATAATGCCATAAATCTTTAATAATCAATGATATATCGCTATAAAAGGGCGTTTTTGCGCGAGGTTGTTATGCTCAATCGTCTATTAGTCAGCAGTTTAGCGAGTTTGTAAAAAATCTTGTTAGATTTTTTAATTATATAAGGATAAAAACGGCCTTCTACCAAAGTAGGAGGCCGTTTTTTGATATTGCGCAGTTAGATTTTAATTACTCTATTTTTTGGCGTCAAGATGCAAACCTCAGTAACTTTGCCGGTCGAAAAATGTTAATATTTAAAATGAAAAAGATGAATTCAAAAAAGTATTCTTTATTGCTAATTCTTCTTGTGCTTTGTTCCTTTAATGGAAAAGGCGCAACGTATTCTGATGGCGGCAACCCAATTGTCATTCTGCCGGCAAATCATACCGGGACCACATTCCCGAACCGTTCAATAGTTCCGATAGAGGCATACTACTCAAGTCTTGCATCTTCAGTAGTTGTATCCTTTACAGTGGATCTCGGGAGTGTAGATGTCGTCGTGTCAAATATCGATGCGGGAGAAACTGTTGAAGTAACAATTGATTCTTATGATGCACCGTCGTTCATTTCTATTCCTTGGACAGAAGGTCTTGTTTCTGTTCAATTCATATTGGATGACGGACAACTGTATTATGGTGAATTTAACTTATAATTCTATGAAGAGGATTTTGTTTGTTACGGGCATTATTGCTTTTTTAGTTTGATGTTCAAAGGAAGCCGCTATAGGTGTCGACAATAATCCCGAGGATAAGGATTTAAAGACAGAGTTTGCTATAATTCTTTCAAAAGCAGTTTACAATGAGCCAACCTTGAGAATTTTTATCAAGAATACCGCCATGAGGTGCATAGATAAGGACAATGATGTTTTCTATCCTTGGGTAAAAGATGAAAATGTAGATGGGCGGACATTTAGAGAATTATTGTCGATATATGATGACAATAGTCTTCTGAATGAAATAGAAAAACAGTTACCGCTTCTAAATATTCTAGTGCCGGATTGGACTTGGATAGCAGAAGATGCATTTGGGTTGCAGTCATGGGATTTGTCTGTAAACGAAGTAGGGGTAAGTTTACCAATGAATAATGGTCGGGCCCCTGTTTATAGAAATGGGGTTGCAGTTTTTGAAATCAAATCAGGGGAAATTCCTACATCTCCGGTTCTTATCATTAAGAATAATGAAAGGATTGTATTAAAGCCAGGGACAAAAGGTTCCGATCCTGAATATACTTTCAGGAATGAATGCTATGACAACCGTGACGGAGACGGCTTTACGGTTAATACAAAAGCGTATAGTTATACTGAGCATAACATGACAGTTGCAACAGCAACCAATAAAATATCGTACAATAAAGTAAGCAGTGTTGAGGAGCAAGCATATTCAAATTATTTATCAACGGGCATTCCCCAAAGGGATTATATATACTATGGTCTAACGTCTTCTTCCGGGACAGGAGATATTCGGCATCAGTACCATGAAAATCTCTATCGTTTCAAACTGAAAACGTTAAATAACAATTACTATTTTGATTCGACAGGAGATTACTCTTTACTGGTTGCCCATCCTAACAACAATAACGCACTGAGTGATGAAGACCTTCAGTCTATGATTTGGGCGGAAGGGAATCTTGAGGTGGATTTCTTGATAAACCTTGGTGCCAGAGCTGAGGTCGCTTACAGCAGAAAGTCCTTTGCCCTTCCAATACAAGATGCGTTCATCGTCAAGAAAGTATATGAGAGAGTCAAAACCGGTTTTCTTGGAATTCTGACTGAACGCCTGTATTATGTTGACCGGACTTGCTTTGAACCTAAATGGGTAGAGGCCGACATCGACCTTTTTAATTGGGATGTTGCAAAGTATCCAAGGGAATACCAGGTGAGCGTAATGGAGGTGGATGACTCAGAAACCCTAACATACAGTTTCACTTATAATGGAACATATTTAACCAATTGGACAGTAAGTAGTGAATCGGGCAATACCAGTAAAACAGGTTCAAGCAACGGAGGATCATCAACAACGCAACAATCAGTGACATATACGTATACACGTTCCGGTACTTCCGATTTGCTGGGAGACTTTTGGGTTGACTTTGATGATTCAATTATAGTGGGCCGAGGCGCCGGCTTTGCTCTGATAAAGCAATATCCGACAGGCACAGTCGATGTGCTGATGAGAGCCAAGTAGCGAGGTGGGCAAGACGTTCCCTTTTTTAGTATCTTTGCATGCATAAATAGCTTTAATTATGAAGAAGAATATTCAGTTAATCTTTGCTTTGGCACTCTTTTCAGCCACGGCAACTTCCTGCCAGGAAGAGTTCAACCGCATGGCATGGAAGAAAGCGGAGACGATTCGCGGAGAGTATACACTTGTTAATATGGCGTTTACGGACTTTCCGGCAAAAATGGACCTGAATGGAGACGGAGAGGCAAATGACCCTTACAAAGAATTACAGAGTTTTGAGAATACTGTCTGGGCAAAAGGACAGATAGAATTCGACAATACCCTTGATGAGACCAAGCCGTACATTGCTGGATTTAATGTTGATTTTCCCGTTCAAGGCATTAGGGACGAAACCGATCCCGCGTTTATTATTGGCAGCGGTTCAATCGTTCCGCTTAATCTTCATTTTTATGTGCTAAAGGACGGAAGCCTGGAATTCGAAGATTTTGAGGGTTTCGAAATCGATTCGGATGCATCAGCCCAACTCGCACTGAAGACAATTACTGATGCAGAAGTGCGCGAAACAGAAAAAGGGTTTGACGTGAAAGTCTGGAAGTATCCTGCCTATGACTTCATTTCAGAAAAGATCTACTACGGAACGGTTACCCTGTCGCTTGAAAAGAAATTATAAAGCACTCCTCCTCGCATTTTTGCTCCTGTCTGGAAGTATTGTTTACGGGCAGGAGCGCTTTGTCGTAAGGGGCCATGTGATTGATGCAGAAGATTCCGAGACTCTTATTGGGGCCACCGTGGTGTGTGGAGAGAGTTATGCGGTAACTAATTCTGACGGGTATTGGTCGCTCAATCTTGCGCGCGGTCGTAACACCTTGCAATGTGACTATCTGGGCTATTCCGGCAAGGAACTGACAATAGACCTCAGGTGCGATACCGTAATAGTCATATCTTTGTCAAAGGATGCGGTGATTCAGGAATCCGCGGTCTATGCGGACAGCCCTTCGGGCCTCGAGCTGGGCAGCATGGGCGCTTTGTCGATGAGTACAGAGCTTTTGAACCGGCTTCCTGCAGTCTTGGGCGGGCAGGATGTTCTGAAAGCCCTGCAGCACCTTCCCGGCGTACATGGAGCAGTCGACGGCACGTCCGATATTATGGTTCGCGGGGGGGATAAGGACGAAAACCTTTTCCTGATGGACGGTGTTCCGGTCTACAACACTTCCCATCTCTTTGGCTTCTTGTCTTCCTTTGCTCCCGAATCCGTCAAGAAAGCAACGTTGTATAAAGGGAATTTTCCGGCTCGCTTCGGGGGCAAAGCCTCGTCGGTGGTCGATATACGCATGATGGATGGAAACGCTGCCAAGACTTGCGGCAGCGTACGTATCGGCATGCTTAATGATGCCATTTCCGTAAACGGCCCGATAGTGCGGGACAAGCTGGTATATGCCGTGAACCTGAGGGGCATACATACAGCACCGATTGCTCCGATTCTCAAGGCGGTGCGAGCGCCGCTGTCGTATGGTTTCTATGATTTCAACGCAAAACTGACATACAGAAGTCTTTCCGACAGGATATCGTTGACCGCCTACCGGGGCGCAGATGATTTTCACTACAGCGGCACGGAATACGAGGGCCTTGACGGCCCGAAAAGATATATAGGCCGTCAGGATTTCGGCATAAAATGGAGCAACTCGCTTGCCGCGTTGAGGTGGAACCATTCTTACGGTAGCGGATTGTATTCGGACATGTCGCTTTCCGCCAGCTTCTACAGTCCGAATTCCCGTTTTGGCCTGAGGGAAGAATATATTGACGGCGTGCATCAGAAGTATTCTGATTATGTATCCCGTCTGACCGACATTCGCTTCAGATATTCCGTAGACGGTGCTGCCGGCACCGCCGGAACGTTCTCGTCGGGAGTAGAGGCCGCATACTATATCGTCGCACCGGGTATCATTGGCACTTCCGTCATTGACGGGGAGTCCGAATCTTCCTCGGTTCTCGAAGATGGGCGCACCCTGGCCTCAGCTGCATTTTATGCCGAGGGAGAATTCGTGTTTGGCCGTTTCCGGCTTGAACCGGGAATACGTCTAAGTTTCGATGCCGTAGACGGCATGGTCCATTTTTCTCCCGAACCGAGGTTCACCATGGAATACACCATTCCCGGTACTTTCGCATTGCGGGCGGGATATACACGAGTCTCTCAAGTCTTGCATTGCCTTACTACGTCGTCATTGTCTATGCCCACCGACCTTTGGGTGCCTGTCACAGGCAGGATTAAACCAGTTTCCGCAGACCATGCGTCGCTGGCGGCAATAGTTAATTTCCCGCATAATCTGGAGCTGACGTTGGAAGTATTCGGTAAATATCGACGAAATATACTTGCCTATCGTGACGGCGTTTCTTTCCTCGGTTCGTCTGAAAATTGGGAAGATATGGTTTCCGTCGGATTGGGCAGGTCCGTCGGGGCGGAGATAATGCTCCGCAAAACGGCCGGCAGGCTGACCGGGGCCGCGTCCTACTCTTTATCCTGGTCCGAAAAGCGCTTTCCCGACAGTCAGGTCGGAAGCGGCAGATGGTTCCCGGACACTTATGACCGCCGTCATTACATAGATGTATGGGCCGGATTTAAGTTGAATGAGAGCATCACATTCGACCTTTCCTGGTCCTTTGCGGGTGGGGCAATGACAACGATTGCCGACTTCATGTCTGTCGCCCCAATGTCTTCAGGTGGGTATAATGTTGGTTTTTACGAATATGAAAAGAATGGCTTCCGCCTTCCGCCGTCGCATCATCTTGACGTTTCCATGACCTTGAGGCGCCAGGCCCGCCACGGAGAGTCTGTATGGAATTTCGGCATTTATAATGTTTACAATGCCCTCAATCCCAATCTCTACTATGTGGAGAAACCATCATATGGAAAGGATAAAGTGCTGTTGCTTCATAAGATCAGCATATTGCCCATTCTCCCGTCGATAAGTTATACGTATAAGTTCTGACGCAATGAAGAAGCTTCTTTTGTCATTTGTCCCGTTGTTTGCCATCCTGTCATGTGAGACCATGGAGGAACTCAATACTGATCCCGGCCCGAAGCCGTTGAGTCTGGTCGGAATACTTATTGGAGGTGAGACAGAGCACGAAATATATGCGGGACAATGTTTCGGAACAGATGTTTCCGGGCTTCCTGCAGGAGTGAGGGCGGAGCTCATGATAAATGGAAAAGAGCAGTCACTGAATGTTATCAGTGCGCCTTCCGGGCCGGATACGCTGAGGTTTGAAGCCCCCCTCGCGCCAGGGGATGTGGTTTCTGTCAGACTCTTTGGCGAAGAATATGATGTAAGCGCCGATACTCAGATTCCGGAGCCGTGCAGGATAGAACGAATCGATACATTGACCGTTTATTCTCCGGATATATACCAGCGCACAATGAATCTTACATTAACCATTGATCCTGGGAATAATACGTGGTTTCGGACCTTCGACGCAGATATGGACGTCCAGCATTACGAGGGAACTACTGGAGAAGTCAAGGCCGGAGGCACCAGAAAGGGCGCAGGTATGCTGAACATGGATACGAATCTGTTCCGGAAGAATGCTGTTGAACTTCCTGATGAGTTTGCCGGCCAGCTCGGTCTTCCTGATAACGGTTACAATAATGCCTGGAAACTGTTTTCTCTTGGGTCGGATGCTTCCGCAGCCTTTCAACTCAACTGGACAATTGGATTCCACAGTGTGGTATCAGCTGTAAGATATCAACGGCAGACGCACTATGATTTATGTATGGCCCGTATGATAGTAAGGTCGACAGTCTGGTCCGTTGAAAGAGAAACCTGGCTTTACTTGAACTCGTTGAGCCTGATGAATTCGTTCTCAGGAGATCCATTCACTGAACCCGCAGTACTTTACGGCAATGTCAGGGGCGGTGTCGGTTGTCTTGGGGCGGCATATCAGTCCACCGTAAATATAAGCCTTTCGGATATTCTTCTCTACAGAGACATTTATATGGGCGAAGAATAAGCCTGGGCGGTTAGCGTTTGCGACGCGCATTGTACAATGTCAGAGGGAGAAAACGGTCTCTTCCGAAAGTCCGGTTACTGAAGAGATTGTTGCCGTGGGGATGCCGGCAAGTTTCAATTTTTTCGCTACTTGTTCAATGCCTTGTTCAATGCCTTTGTGTCGCCTTACGATTATTTTTTTTCAAATCTGTGAAGAAATCATTACCGCAAAGCAGCGAATACCACCATTTGTGCATCTATATAATATAATTTAGAATAATCA
Organism: uncultured Bacteroidales bacterium; assembly: GCA_946614205.1. The sequence goes on from CAMOGR010000219.1 coordinate 24,028, forward strand.
ACAGACATATGGAAAAGAAACTCAAAACGTTTTTATTATCCTGTATCGCCCTTTTGTCTTGCATCGCGGCCTCAGCGCAGGTTTCAGACAAGAATAGTTTCGAGGTAGGAATCGGGTATGCGCCTTTGTATGGCAGTATCATTGATGACGGCCCGCAAAAAACTCATGACTATGCAGCGTATTTTGAATGGAGGCACAAAGCGGGAAAGCATTTCGACTTCGGAGTTAAATTTGATTATAAGGCCGGCCCGTATACGGCCGGAGCCATGGAAGGCATAGACATAAAGGGTCTTAACCATGTTGCCGGCATACTTGCGGTGGCAGACTTCAATATTTTCCCCGACTGGGCGGTCAACCCTTTTATCGGCATAGGGGCAGGTCCGGCCGTTAATGTTTATGAAGTAAAGTCGTACAACATCCCGGACCCTGAACGATATGCCGGCGTGGCAAAACCGGAAACGAGTTCCAAATTCGGACTCTGCCTCAGCCCTCGGGCAGGGTTGGAACTGTTCCATCACCTTCGTCTCTCGGCGTCCCTGGATGTGCCTGTTCTGCTCGGTCCGAACTGGTGGCCGATATGCTTCAGCGTCGGCTGGACTTTCTAAGGCAGGTTTTTACTTTTCTTTGAACTAACGGCGGAGGGGCAATCCTCCGCCGTCTTGTTATTCTTGCGGAGATTCGTTATTTTTGCAGGAATAAACAAATTAGAAATGAGTCTTAAATGCGGAATAGTGGGCCTGCCGAATGTTGGTAAATCCACGCTTTTCAACTGCGTGAGCAGCGGCAAGGCCCAGAGCGCCAATTTCCCCTTCTGTACCATAGAGCCCAACCTCGGTTCCACCAACGTGCCCGACAAGCGCCTTGAGGTGCTGACAGATATATGCCATCCCCAGCGGACCATCCCCGCCACGGTCGACATTGTCGACATCGCCGGCCTTGTAAGGGGCGCGAGCAGGGGAGAGGGCCTCGGCAACCAGTTCCTTGCCAATATACGCGAATGCGACGCAATCCTCCACGTGCTGCGTTGCTTCGACGACGGCAACGTGGTACACGTAGACGGCTCCGTTGACCCGGTGCGCGACAAGGAAGTCGTGGATCTGGAGCTCCAGATAAAGGACCTTGAGACCGTTGAGGCCCGTCTGGCCAAGTGCTCCAAGGCGGCTGCTGCCGGCGATAAGGAGTCAAAGAAGCTTGCTGCCCTGCTGACCCGCTATCGCGACGCCCTGCGCGAAGGCCGCAGCTGCCGCAGCGTCGAACTGCTGAACGAGGAGGAAGCGCAACTTTCCCACGACCTGTTCCTGCTCACCAACAAACCCGTTCTTTACGTCTGCAATGTCGATGACGCCTCTGCCGCAAACGGCAACGCATACGTTGAGGCAGTAAAAGAGGCCGTAAAGGACGAGAACGCAGGCATCCTCGTCATCTCCGCCCGTACCGAGTCCGAGATTGCGGAGATGGAGGACTACGAAGACAGGCAGATGTTCCTGGAAGAAATGGGACTGGAGGAATCCGGCGTCGTCCGCCTGATCCAGAGCGCCTACGCCCTGCTCGGCCTGCGCACATTCTTCACCGCAGGGGCCGACGAGTGCCGTGCCTGGACCATCCATGCCGGAGACAAGGCTCCCAAGGCGGCAGGCGTCATTCACACCGACTTCGAGAAGGGCTTCATCCGCGCCGAGGTCATAAAGTACGAGGACTTCGTGCAGTACAAGACCGAGGCCGCCGTGCGCGCCGCCGGCAAGATGGGCGTGGAAGGCAAGGACTACGTGGTGCAGGACGGCGATATCATGCATTTCTTATTCAACGTATAACACCAATAACCACATGAAAGAGAAAATCCACAGCAAATTCGTATCCCTCTTCGGCGAGGGCGGCGTATTCTATGCCGCCGCCGGCCGCATCAACCTCATCGGCGAACACACCGACTACAACGGCGGATATGTGTTCCCCGGCGCCATCGACAAGGGAATCATTGCGGAAATCAAGCCCAACGGCACCGACCAGGTGCGCCTGTATTCCCTCGATTACGATGCGAGCGCATCTTTCGGCCTCCGTGAGGAGGACAAGCCCGCCGAGGCCTGGGCATGCTATATTTTCGGCGTCTGCCGTGAAACGCTCAAGCGTGGCGGAAAGGTCGCAGGCTTCGACGCAGTCTTCGCAGGGGACGTGCCCCTTGGCGCCGGTCTCAGTTCCTCCGCCGCTCTCGAAAGCTGCTTCGCGTATGCGATAAACGACATGAACGGCAACGGCCTGAGCCGCTTCGACCTTGCCCGCATCGGCCAGAGCACCGAACACAACTATTGCGGAGTGATGTGCGGTATCATGGACCAGTTCGCCTCCTGCTTCGGCAAAAAGGGCCAGCTCATCCGACTTAACTGCAAAACGCTTGAGTATCAATACTTTCCCTTCAATCCTGAGGGCTACAGGCTCGTCCTCCTGGACACCTGTGTCAAGCATGAGCTCGCAAGCAGCGCATACAACTTCCGCCGTCAGTCCTGCGAGAGGGCCGCAGCCGCCATCAAAAAGAATCACCCCGAGGTGGAATTCCTGTCCGACTGCAAGAGGGTGTGGCTCGACGAGGTCCGCAGCGAGATAAGCGAGGAGGACTTCATCCGCGCCGAGTATGTCATCGGCGAGGTCCAGAGGGTCCTTGACGTGTGCGACGCCCTCGAAAGGGGAGATTACGAGACCGTCGGCGAGATGATGTACCAGACGCATTTCGGCCTGAGCCGCCTCTACGAGGTAAGCTGTCCGGAGCTCGACTATCTGGCCCGCCTCGCCCGCAAGATGGACGTCACCGGCTCCCGCGTCATGGGCGGCGGTTTCGGCGGCTGCACCATCAACCTCGTGAAGAACGAGTACTACGATGCTTTCGTTGCGACGGCCCGCGAGCGCTTCAAGGCCCAGTTCGGCCACGACATCAAGGTTTACGACGTCGTGATTTCCGACGGCGCGCGCAGACTCGAATAGTCCTATGCGCCGCAGCCTTGCAGTCGTGCTGCTGACGCTCCTGTCGGTCCTGCCGGCCGCCGCCCAATTCTTTTCCGATGGCAACGAGCCGGCGGGAACCCGCTGGAGGGAGATATCCACGCCCGACTACAGGGTAATCTATCCCGAGGGACTCGATTCCCTCGGCCGCGTGTTCGCCGACTGGCTTGAAAGGATCAAGCGCCCCGTCGGCGCCACTGCGGGCTACATTCCCAATCAGGAATACAAGCGTGCCCATCCGGTAATACTGTACCCCGGTACGGCGAGCGCCAACGGCATGGTGGCAACCGCGCCTCGCCGCATGGTGCTTTACACTGCGCCGATGTTCTCCCCTCATGACATTACGCCATGGGCGGAGCACCTTGTGACGCACGAGTCCAGGCACGTGGCGCAGATGCAGTACATCAACGCCCGTCCCTACAAACCCTTCGGGTACCTCGTCGGAGAGATATTCGACGGCGCGGCGTCGTCGCTCTACTGCGGGCCTTCGTTCTTCGAAGGGGACGCCGTGGCTGCAGAGACCGAACTTTCGTTCTCCGGCCGGGGGCGCAGCGCAGCCTTCCTGGAATACTACCGGGCTGCGTTCAGCGAGGGCGACATGCGGAACTTCTGGCAGTGGCGCTTCGGCTCGATTAAAAAGTACACACCCGATTACTATACAATCGGTTACATACGGGCGGCAGGCATGAGGTCGGTCTACGGTGTACAGGATTTCACCGCACGCTACTACGAGCGTCTGTTCCGCAGGCGCGGCTGGCCATGGCCCCTTTTCAATTACCCCAAGACGGTGAAGGAAGTCACAGGCAAGCCTTTCCGGCAAGCCTTCGCCGAGATTACAGACACCCTTCGCCTGCGATGGGAACGAGATGCAGCAGCGCGAGCCCCCTTCATGCCCTCCGGGCAGCTGACCCCGGACGAGCGCCGCTACGTGTCCTACACTTCGCCCTGTATCCTCGGCGGGCAGCTTTATGCCGTCCGAAGCGGGCTCGACCGGACCCATGAGCTTGTCCGAATAGACTCCGCAGGCAAGGCAAAGGCGCTTTCCGCCTTTTCTCCGAGCACCAGCCGCCTGCGTGCGTCCGAAGCCCTCGGGCGCCTGTTCTGGAGCGAAATCATCCCCGACATACGCTGGGAAATGCGTTCTTACTCTGAAATCCGGTACTGCGGCCCTGACGGCGTACACAAGCGTCTGACCCGCGGTACGCGCTGGTACAATCCTTCGGTTTCGCCAGAGGGGAAGCGGCTCGCCGTCACGGAGTATCCTGTAAGCGGCGGTTCCGCAGTCGTCGTGCTCGACGCTTCCGACGGCAGTGTCCTCGGGCGCCATGACGCTCCGGACGGCCTGCAGGTCGTGGAGTCCGCCTGGGTCGGCGAGAAGATCTACGCCTTTGGCATAAGTGATACCGGGACAGGCATTTATGATGCAACCTCCGGATTCCGTCAGGTTCTTTCTACCGGAACGTCGGTGCTCAGGAACCTCTGCGGGAGGGGAGACGTCCTGTATTTCGTATCCGACCAGACCGGAGTCTTCGAACTCTATTCGTTCGACGGCGAGGCATCCTTCAGGCTTACGAGTTCCCGTCTGGGAGGCTCCGATTTCTGCCCGTCAGCCGACGGCGGAAGCCTGCTGTCCTGCGTCCCGGGTGCAGCAGGAAGGCAGCTCTTCAGTACGCCTCTTGCCGAACTTCCCCGCCCCGTGCCGGAAGATTTCGGCTCTCCGCACGCTTACGAATTGGCCCGGGACCTTGAGGCACCGGTTCCCATCGACCGCGATTCGGTCATAGTCCTTCCTGAGCCACGCCCTTACAGGCGCCTTGCCCATCTCGTGAAGTTCCACTCGTGGGCTCCTCTGTACGTCAGCCCGGATGCCGTCGACGAACTCAGTTTCGAGAGCATCCTGACCTCCGTCAGCCTTGGCGCCACCGGATTCTTCCAGAACGAACTCGAGACGCTTGGCGGCACGGTTGCATACGGAGCGTTTTGGGATTCCGGCGGCAAGTGGTCGCATATCGGAGAGACCAAGTTCACCTATTCCGGCCTGTATCCCAAGCTGGAAGCGTCGCTGTCCGTGTCGAGCGACCCGGCATCGTTCTATTTCCTCCAAAGCTCTTTCTCCAACTTCTCGAGGCGTACGGCGGTGGTGTCGGAGGGGCTGGAAGGTACGCCCTCTTTCAATGCATCGCTGCTGGCCTACGTGCCGTTGAATTTCTCTTCGGGCGGATGGTACCGGGGCGTGATTCCCCAGGTGCGGGCGAGCGCCTCCAACAGCCTCATCACCCATGGGACCATCGCTCCCATGAACAGGATTTCCGCTTCCCTGAGGGGGTATGTCGTAAGCGCGGCGCCGTCCACCGGGCTCTACCCGCGGCTGGGTGCCGGCCTTGAAGCCGGATGGAGCGGCCGCCTGGGCACGTCAGGCTTGTTTGCGCCAAACGCATACCTGTACGGTTACGGATATCTGCCCGGACTGGTGCGTTCGCACGGGGTGCGGCTTACCGGTACCGTGCAGGCCCCTCTCGGAAAGGCCATGTATGCCGAGAGATATGTATCCGTGCTTCCCAGGGGCATGGCCGATTATACCGCCCTTGCCTCGAAGGTGGCGGGATACCCGCTCCAGAGCCGCGTCACCCTTGATTACGCATTTCCGTTCCTGCCGCTCGATTTCTCGGCCCTGTGCCCCGTGGCTTACGTGCGCAACCTGGAATGCACCCTGCACGCCGACGGCTCGTTCTTCGGCGGGGGAGAGTCGTCGCCCATGGTTCTTGGCAGCGCCGGCGCCGACCTCTGCGTGGTCCTTGGCAACCTGGCGTGGCTTCCGTTTACCACCCGCATCGGCGTAAACGCCTGGTGGAACTGGGGAGTGAGTGCCGACCAGAAGCCCTGGAACGTCGGGCTCGTGTTCAATATGGATATTTAAAAGATTGCTGAAATCGGGCCGCACAAGGTATTCCACCCTCTCTATTTGAGTCTCTTCCACACGGCCCAGATGACGGCGCCCCAGCCGAAAAACAGCAGCAGGTACACCCAGAAGGGTAATTGTGCCGTGTACGTGTCCCAGTCGAGAGCCTTTTCGTAACCGGGGATGTCGGCGTAATAGTAGGCCCCGGCGCCGAAATCCAGGTCAGGATTCAGGCCGAGGCCGTTTATCATGATGTATACGGCTCCGGCGACGGCCAGCAGTCCTGCGACTGCTGCGGCTATGCTCCAGAACCGTCTGCCGCGCATCTGTCAGTCAAGTACGGGGACCGGGAAAACGACTCCGCTGAGGAGGAACCACACCATCGCGAAGGTGAGCACGATGTTGAATGTCTGGCCCACGATGTAGAGCCACAGTGGCTTTCCGCCCTTCATCTGGCGGGCAATGTCGCGGAAATTGGTGTCGAGGCCGATGCTCACGAACGCAAGCACGAAGCACCAGTTCTTGTACTGGTCCAGAACGGCGTTGACGGCCTTCACCTGGTCGGCGCCGGCGAGAGGCAGCACCACGAACGAGGCGAGGAGCGAAGCCACGAAGAAGCCGATTATGAACTTGGGGAAACGGGTCCAGATTTCTCCGGCTCCGACTTTCTGCCCGTCCTTCCTTCCGACGTTCGTGGCGAAGAAAACGGCCACGAAGAAGGCTATGAAGCCAATCAGGATGTTCTGTATCATCTTTACCAGCACCGCGGCCTTCTCGGCTTCGCCGCCCAGTACGGAACCTGCCACTGCAACCGCACCGGTGCT
>CAMOGR010000220.1 GCA_946614205.1 uncultured Bacteroidales bacterium
GACATCGAAGGAGCCGCCGCCGTGATAGCACGCGACAGTTCCCTGCCTGCAGTCTGCGGCCGCGTATGCCCGCAGGAGACCCAGTGCGAGGGCAGCTGTGTGCTCGGCGTGAAGGGCGAGCCGGTGGCCATCGGCAAGCTCGAAAGGTTTGTCGCCGACGAGACGCTCGGCAAAGCCGCCGCATCGTGCGCTCCCGCAAACGGAATCAAGGTCGCGGTTGTCGGCAGCGGGCCTGCAGGACTCGCATGCGCTTCCGACCTTGCCAAATGGGGCTACGACGTGACGATTTTCGAGGCCCTTCACAAGGCCGGCGGCGTACTGGAATACGGCATCCCCGAATTCCGTCTCCCAAAGGACAAGGTCCTCAAGCACGAAATTGACGAAGTTCGCAAGCTCGGCGTCAAGATAGAGACCGATGTCATTATAGGAAAGACCGTTACGATTGACTCCCTGATGGACTCCGAGGGCTTCAAGGCCGTGTTCATCGGCAGCGGCGCCGGTCTTCCCAAGTTCATGAACATACCCGGTGAGAACCTCTGCGGCGTATTCTCCGCCAATGAGTTCCTTACCCGCAACAACCTCATGAAGGCCTGGAGGGAAGACTACCTCACTCCCATCCACGCTGGCAAGAAGGTTTGCGTAGTGGGCGGCGGCAACGTGGCGATGGATGCAGCCCGCACAGCCCTGAGGCTCGGAGCCGAGGTCCACATCGTGTACCGCCGTACCGAGGCCGAGCTTCCCGCCCGCCGCGAGGAAGTGCATCACGCCATCGAGGAAGGCATCATATTCGACATGCTGACCAACCCCGTGGAGGTGCTTGGCGACGACAAGGGCTGGGTTCGCGCCCTCAAGTGCATCAAGATGGAACTCGGCGAGCCCGACGAGAGCGGCCGCCGCAGTCCTGTGCCCATCCCCGGCAGCGAGTTCGAGATCCAGACCGAGACCGTCATCATGGCACTGGGCACTTCGCCCAACCCCATGATTTCCAAGACGACCGCCGGTCTGGAGACCAACCGCAGGGGCTGCCTTGTCGCAGACGAGAAAGGTGCCACCACCCGTCCCGGAGTGTTTGCCGGAGGCGACGCCGTCACCGGCGCTGCTACTGTCATCCTGGCCATGGGTGCTGGCAGGACTGCCGCGAAGGCTATTGACGAATACCTTCGCGGGTAGCCTTCGGGACCGATGAAAACTCTTTAGAACTAAAAAAGGGGGGCAACTCTGAAAGTTGCCCCCCCCTTTATATTCAACAGTCAAACTACTCGTACAGAGCCTTGTCCCCGTCGTAATTGAAGATATATGCCGAAGGCTTGTCGAACGTGCCGTCGCCGCCGAACCAGCGGTCGCCGTTGTGAATCTTGTAACCGTTCTTGCCTGCGGGCACCTCGGCGCTGAACATGGTGAAACTCTGTTCGGCTCCGCTCCAATAGTCAGTACCGACGGATTTGCTTGCACTGGCACCCGTCGCGACAAGGTCGACGTCGCCCGAAGTGGAGCCGTCCCACCAGCGGACCTGATATCCGGAGGCTCCGAGTTCGTCGACAAGGTAGCTGATGACGCCTACGGTAAGCGTCACTGTAGAGGCCGCTTTTTCAACCAGAACGGTCTGGGCTGCAGGGTCGTAGGTAACGATATAATCATCCTCGCCAGGCAGGACTATGTTCTGACCGCCAGAAACCACTGCAAAGGGCACTCCAAGAGTCACGGCAAATGGGGCGGTACCGTCAGCACCGAGATTGATATCCCATGCATGGTCGAAACGAAGCTTGAATTGTCCGCTCATGTGCGTAGCGGGACTTACCCACTTGCCGCCGGTGAGGACCATGTCCACATCGCTTCCCCAGCCGGTGAAGTCTCCTATGAGGCTCCAGACCGGTTTGAGTTCGGTAACTGTTATAGTCGGAGGCGTCGCCGTAAGGTCTAGTTTTATCTCATACTTGCCTGCCGCGGGGATGGTGACATTGTCACCGGGCTGCTCAGCCGCGAAGGGCTCGCCGAGATTGTGGAGAGTCCCTCCGTAAGTCTCATCCCAGGCGCCGTCCTTGCGCCACTTGAAGTCGGATGAGGCGGTGGTGGTCACAACCGCAGTCCACACGCCTGCAGGATTCTCAGTTGCGAGGATGTCGTTATCCCAGTCATTATCGATTCCGATGACATTCCAGCCGGTGACGGCAGGTGCGACGTCAATTGGCTTGCTCTCCTTGCCGGCACCTGACGCGGGAACTATGGCCAGAAGTCCGGTCGCGGAATCAAGGTAAATGTCGTATACACCGCCCGCGTTCACGGACATGTTGGGACCGTCCTGATATGAAACGCAGAAATCGACCGCAGAAAGGTCACCATAGCCCAGGTTCTCGGCCCAGTCACGGCCCTTGCGGAGCTTGAATGAGTCGCCGGACGCAATCTTGACGCCGGCCGCCACGTGCAAACCGGCTCCGTTGGTCCACATGTTAAGGTCGTTGTCCCAGTTCATACCGTACTCGGAAAGGGCGCCAATGACTGTCCAGTCGCTGTCGGTGTCGAATCCGGCATAGGAGAGAGGAGACATCTTCACGCCGCCCCTGTTGAAAGTGCCGTCAGTGAAGGAGACTGCGGGAGAGACTGCCGAATACACGTTGTCGGTGCCCGCGGCGTACAAGGTGTGGGCGCTTGCGGAGATGGTGTGCAGGGCCATGGTAAACTCATTTACCGGAGCCGATGCAGTTGCAATCACGGTGCCGTCGTAATAGTTGTCGTGCCAGAAAGACTGAGCGACACCGCCCGTGACTGCCAGCTTTGTGGCTGCAATGGGAGCCGAAGAGGCGTCCTTGAGGGAGAAGCGGACAACCGCCTGGCGGTTTACGAACGATGCGGCGGAAGCACTGAGATGCTCGGTGTCGACAGCGGTCACCTGCACTCCGCAGGTTGCAAAGTCGAAGAAACTGGAGATGGTTTCCAGAGTACCGTCCTGGCGGTCGTATGAGCTGCTGAGCCATATTCCACCTTCGGAGTCAACGACTTGCTTGTAGGGATACTGCAGGAAGAGCCAGTCGCCCTCGGAAATGCCTTCGAGGTTGAGAGTGCCGGTAAGTTTTGTGGATGCACTTCCGAAGGTCTCGGGAGTGAGCTTGCCGACAATCTGGCTCAGCGGCTGGGCAGGGTCGGACTGGATGCGGCATACGGCGACGGCGTCACCGTCTTCCCAAGTGGCGGCAAGGGTCTTGCCGTCCGCGGAGAGGGCGAGCGCCTTGGTATCGAAGCCCTTGGTGGCGTCGATGCTGATGGTGTACTCCCTCACGGAAGGAACCTCAGGTGCGTCCGTATCAGTGATAGCGGTTTTGTTGCAGGAAGCGAAAAGGGCGCCTGCGCAAAGGGCCGCGGCTATAATTCTGTAATACTTCATGATGCGGTCCTCCTTTTACCATTCAAAGGTGCCGCCGTCGCCGTAGCCTTCACGCTCGGCATCCCCGGAGGCATCCAGAATGTTTGCGGCGAGAATCTCCTGGAGCTCCTCCGCCGCGGGTTTGACATATAATGTTTTCATATTAATCTTCGGTAGCCGTCACGTAGTGCGTGTTGGGATCGAAATGTATGGTAAGCGTGCCGGTCTTGCCCATGGTATGGGAAGCGTTGCCGGAGCCGCCGTTGTAGCCGTAGCTCTTGGTCCAGGCGTGGTTGACCGTCACCTTGAATTCCATGTACGTGCCTGCAGCAACGTTGGAGTAGGACTTGGCGTAGGTGCCGTCGGACTGCTTGACCATGTCGTTGGCGGTATTGGTGGGATCCCATGCGGTGCCGAAGAAGGAGGCGACGTCGGTGGTGCCGTCCTTGACTGCTCCGGCCACGGTATAGACCTCCGTAACCACGCCGGGATTGACAAAGGTGTATGTGACCTTCTTGGTTGACGGGTCGAACATCACCTTGAACTCTCCGGCTCCGACCGTGAGGGAAATGTCGTCCACGGGCCAGTTGTTGACTCCGGCGCTGCCCCAGTCGTGGTTCTTGACGACCTTGAAGGCGACATCGGTGACAGACTTCACATTATACACCTTGACGTAAGTGCCGTCGGACTGGCGCACCATATCGTTGGCGGTGTTGGTGGCATCCCATTCGGTACCGAACAGAGATGCGGGGGCACCGGCAACGGTGTAATCGTCAACGCTTTCCGCCATCTTGACGGTAATTCCGTAGAAGCTGCCGTTCTCCAGTTTGAAGCCGGCCTTCTCGGCAGTATAGACCTTCTTGCCCACTGTGGCCTTGAGAGTATAGGTGTCGGCCGCTCCGGAATCGTTGCGGAGAGAAGCCCAGATGACGTTGGTCTCGTCAGCAGGTTCGATGGAGATGGTGCCGGTAAGGGCCTGCATGCTGCTGTTGAAGCTGCGCACGAGCTTGCCGCTGGCGGTGGAAATCTCCAGTTCTTCGGCGTTGACGGGGGCATTGCTTCCGTCAACGAGGGTGAACTTCACAATTGCCTGCTGGGGAGCGAAACTGGCGGCAGAGGTCTGCACGGACGAGCCGCTTACGGACGTAACCGATACGGTGGCCTTGGAGTAGGCGTACTTGGAAGAGACGCTGGCGAAAGTGCCGTCCTGGCCGGAATACAGCCAAGAGGACTTGGGAGCAAGGAGGGTAAGCGTACTGCCGGCGCTCAGGCCGCTGGCAGTGACTGTACCCTTGAGGGTCGCGCTTGCAGAGCCGGAGCTCTGGGGCTTGAGGGTGCCGATGGACTGGTTGGAAGCATTGTAGACGGTTACCACGTCGGCCGCTCCCCAGACGGCATTGAGAGACTTGCCGCTCTGTGCGAGAGCCTTGGTGAGGGAACCGTCGACCGTAGCTTCCACAGTAATTTCATAAGTGGCTGTTTCGGGCTGGTCTGCGGTTTTGTTGCAGGCCGCGAGGGCAAAAATGGATGCCGCGAACAAAAGAACTTTCTTCATGTTAGCATCCTCCTCTTTACCAGGTGAAATCCTGTTCGTCGCCATAACCTTCGAGATTTCCCTCAAGGGAAGCGTCGAGCATAGCGGTTGCGGCCATGGCTGCAAGAGCCTCCGCCGCGGGTTTGACATAATTCATTTTCATATCTCAAGTTGTTAATTATTACCAATTTCCGTCTACGGGGAGGCTGTCCTCGCCGCCGTAAGTGTCCACGAGGCTGTCTTCCAGGAGACTGTAATTCAACAATACCGGGAGCTGTTCGCTGCAGGGCTGTATATATTGCTTTTTCATGGCTTCAAGGAATTTAGTTCAACGCAAACACTACGGAAGAATAAGGAGGCAGGGTGACATTGTGCCCGGAGACGACGATCTTGTCGCTGGCTACGAGCAGATTGCTCAGGTTGTCGCCATCCCAGCGCTCGACAGTCTGGCTGCTGCCGGTGACGTTGTGCATCACAAGCACGCTCTTGCCGCTGCCGTCGTTGGCATGCTGGTACCAGCAGAGGACCGCGCTGTTGCCGCTGGTCTTGGAGTCGTATTCGGGCCTGCCGTCCGCCAGCGCGGGATTGACGTTGCGGGCGTAGGCGAAACGCCTGTAGAGGTTGAGCAGCGAAGCGCTGTCGCCTTCCTGAGACTGCACGTCTATGCCCGGCTTGAGCATGTCGGCGTCGTACTTGCCGTTCACGCCGTTAAGCGCGGCGCTGCTGATGTCGGAAGTCCACATGATTGGCGTACGGACGTACTCGTCGCCGCCGCCCTTGTTGCCCCAGTAACCGAGCTCCTCGCCCTGGTAGATGAAGGGACGGCCGGGGCTGGTGAGCAGCACCTGGGCCGCAAGCCGTATCTTGGGCATGTAGCCGCCGAGGGTATGTGCGGTGCGGTCCTCGTCGTGGTTGGAAAGCTTGGGGGAATAAATCGCGTCGCCGCGTACGTTCTGGTGAGCGTAGTAGCGGTCGCACATGCCGCCGCAGAAGTTGCCTGCGTTCTCGCCGTTGAGAACGTCGCGCAGGTCCCACCAGTACTGGAAGTCAAACATGGACGGAAGACCTGCGTAGAAGGGACGGCAGACGCTCTCTCCCGCGAGCACCTCGCCCACCATGAAGATGTTGGGGTCGGCCTTGCCGGTGAGGTCCGCGCGGAATTCGGCATAAGTGCCGTAATATGAGTTGACTGCGCTGTAGAACGCCTGCCAGAACTGGATGTTCTCCTGGCCGTTCTCGTCAGCGTAGATGTGCTTGACGGCATCGAGCCTCAGGCCGTCCACTCCGCACTCAAGCCAGGTGGAGATGGCGTTCACGACCGCCTTGAAAGCGGGTGAATCGGCGCACTCCCAGCCATGGTGATAGTTGAAGTCGGCGAACATTCCGGTGGCGAACTCGGAGTAGTAGTAATACGTCTCGCCGGTGGAGGTGATGGTTACGGGGAACCATTTGCCGGTGTCATACCAGCCCTGTGGAATCTGGTCTATGTTGCCCGCGAAGCAGTCGTCGTGCGGGTTCTTGGAGAATGCATAGTAGTCCCAGTAGGGGCTGTCGGGGCCGTTGCGCTTGCAGTCCGCGAACCAGGTATGCTCGTTGCCGGTATGGTTGATGACGTAGTCGAGGTAGATGCGCATGTTGCGCTTGTGCGCGGCCTTCACGAGATTCTTGAAGGTGCGCTTGGTGCCGTAACGACTGTCGATGGAGTCGTAATCCACGACGTCGTACCCGTGATACGACTGCGCAGGATGGATGGGAGACAGCCAGATGGCGGTCACGCCGAGGGCGTCAAGGTAATCCAGATGGTCGATGACTCCCTGGAAGTCGCCGATGCCGTCACCGTCGCTGTCGGCGAAGGAGAAGACGTTCATCTGGTAAGTGAGGCCGGAGAGCTTCTGCTCCGACGGCAGGTCGGGATCGTATTCGCCCAGGTCGACTCCGAGGTTGACGGAGGGCAGGCGAAGAATCGTGCCGCGGCCGACGGTGTTTGGGGTAGTGCCCTGCTTCTCGCAGTATACCACTCCGTCGCCGTACACTCCCAGGCCGAAGGTGTAGGTGCCGGCGGGAACCGGGAAATAGACGTCCACCGACGCAAGTTCCTTGCCTGCACCCTCGGCGAGCTGGAGCTCCACCATGTTGGAGGCGCCGTCGCCGTGAAGGACGCCGGTGCCTATTTCGCTGCGGGCTATGACGAACTCGCCGGAGATGTTCTTGTCGGCCGTGAGCTTGAAGTACCGTGCTCCGGCAGGCACATTGGTGAGCGTGACCTTGACGGCACCACCTACGTGCTTGAATACCAGCGGGTTCTCACCGGAATCGAGGTTGACGGCCATGGGGATGCGTACGCCGCCCAGGTCTGGAAGGTCTTTCCAGTAACGGGGAAGGAGGAATACCAGGTTGCCCGAGGCCTCGTCGTAGGAGGACTTGTAATGAAGCGTCTGGGTTTCGTCCACGGTGATGTATTCCTCGCTGACGTAAGGATACAATGCCACATGGCCCACGGCCTCGTTGTTCTCGGGGTACTGGACTTTGAAAACGAACTCTCCGGTGCCGGTGCCTGCGCCGCTCTTGAGTGAGAACGGGGCGATCCAGGGGCCGTACTCGCCCTCTACGCCGTATGAGCCGGGAACGTTCTTGAGTGTCTCTGAATACATGTAGGCGCCAACCACGTCACCGGCCTGCCAGGTGAAAGTCCTGTCATCTGCAAAAGTGACCTTCGTGCCGGGCTCGGTGCCAAGACTCAGAGAGATCTCCCCGGAGGCTGGAACTTCGGGACCTGACGCCTCCTGCGTGCATGCCGCGGCAGCGAAGACCGTGGCAAGCAGTGTTACAAATGTGTGGTTAAAAAATCTCATAAAAAGCGAAATTTGGACAAATTTACGAAATATTCCGAAACATTGTTCCGAAGACCATTGTTTTTTACGCGCGCGAGAGGCAAACCGCAGCGGTTTGTTTCGCCGTCATAGAAAAAAAGAGCCGGCAGGGGGTTGATCCTGCCGGCAAAATACAGCCGGGTTAATTGGCGCTATCTATCGGACTGCACAGTGTAAATACATCCTTGCCTGCAATCTTGCACCAAAATGCAAAAAAAATTATCTTTGCGGCCCGAAACTGGCCATGAACCGGACTACAAAGCTAATACAGGAATGGATGCTTCCGGCGGCGCTCCTCGCAGGCGTCTGCCTGTACCTGTTGTACCGTCAGGCAGGATTCCTCCACCAGTACGGCGGCCTGCTGGGCACCCTGGCCTCGGAAGTCCAGAGGACGCTGATTGCCTTCCTGCTGTTCTTCCAGTTCGTTAAGATTTCTCCCCACGACCTGCGTCCGAGGCGCTGGCACGCCGTTGCGCTTCTGTTCCAGGTCCTGTCCTTCTCCGCCCTGGCGGCAATAGCCGCAGTCACTCCGGACGGCAGCGGACGCATACTCCTTGAGTGCGCCATGCTTTGTCTTATCTGCCCGGGAGCAGCGGCGTCGGGCGTCGTCACCGAAAAGCTCGGAGGCTCGCTCGCGGGCGTCGTGACCTATGTGGCGCTCACCAATGCGGCGGCAACCCTGCTCATTCCGCTCGCCATACCCATAGTCCGCCCGTCGGCAGACCTGGGCTTCTGGACTTATGTGGGGCACCTCGCCCTCAAGGTCTTCCCGGTACTGGTCCTTCCCGCCCTGGCCGCATGGCTCATCCGCTACACCACGCACCGCCTGCAGCGCACCCTGATGCGCCTTAGTAGCTATTCGTTCTATCTCTGGGGGGTGTGCCTGACGCTCGCCATGACGCTGGCCACAAGGGCTCTCGCCCTGAGCCGACTGGGCCTCGGGACCATCGCACTCATCGTCCTGGTGTCGCTCGCATGCTGCGCGCTGCAGTTCTTCATCGGCAGGCACATCAGCAAAGACCCTTCGGTGCGCATAACGGCAGGACAGGGTCTCGGCCAGAAGAACACCGGCTTCCTGATATGGCTCGGGTACAACTATTTCACCCCTGTCACGGCGGTTGCCGGAGGGCTCTACGCCATCTGGCAGAACCTTTTCAACAGTTGGGAACTGCGCCAAAAACTGGAAAAGGACGCCGGGTAGCGCACTTTTTTGCAGTTTTTTCGTATCTTGCGATTTTAAGCATCCGAAAATGAAAAAACTGCTGACAGCCGCTCTAGCCATTTTCTGCACGGCACTCGCAACGGGCCAGCCCGGCGTTTCCGGCATCGGGAACGCAAGTCTTTCCGAAGACCTGCAGGAAAACATCTTCCGCACCGGGGTCAACACCAACCCGTACGAGTATATTCCGACTGCGGAGACACCCGTTCCCAAGGGGTTCAAGCCATTCTATATCAGCCACTACGGCCGCCACGGCTCCCGCTCCGACTGGGAGAGTGGCTATGCCGGGGTGCGCGACGCATTTGAAGCGGCCTCCAAGGCTGGCCTGCTCACTCCCGACGGAGACACGGCCCTCGCCAGGATCAACCGCATAATAGAGCTGCACGACGGCATGGATGGACGCCTCACCCGCAGGGGCACGCTGGAGCACCGCCAGATAGCCGGACGCATGTACGACAAGTACGGCAAGACTGTCTTCGGCGACCGCAAAAGAGCCAGGGTGCGCGCCATCTCCAGCATGACGCAGCGCTGCATCATCAGCATGGCATCCTTCACGACGGAGCTTCAGCGCCGCAACCCCCGGCTCGACTTCTGGTGGGACACGGGCGAGACCATACAGCCCCTCGTCAGCTCCAGCAGCAGTTCTGAAGTCAAGAAGGCCGCAAACAAAATCATCGCCGAATACCGCAAGACGCATCTCCCCGACACCGTCGCATTCGCCAGGCGCATGTTCACGGACCCCGACGCCGCCCGCGCCGTCACCGGCAACACGGTACGCCTCATGGACGCATTCCAGAACATGGCTCGCATCTGTGGCGCCTGGGACATGGATGACTTCATGCTGAGGTGCCTGACCGAAAGCGACCGCTGCATGTACAACGTACGCCAGTGCATGGTGATGTACCTGCGCCAATGCAACTCCATTGAATTCGGCGACAGCCGCATGAAAGACACCGAAGCCCTCCTCGATGACGTCATAGAGAAGGCCGACGAGGCCATTGCGGGCGGCGACTGCTGCGCCGACCTCCGCTTCGGGCACGACTACCACCTCCTCGCGTTCTCTTCCCGCGTAGGCATACGCGGCATCGGCGAGAGGCTCGACGCTCAGGCCTGCCAGTCGTGGAGAGGCCATTTCTACACTCCTTTCGCCGGCAACCTCCAGATGGTATTCTACCGGAACAAGGCGGGCGAAGTGCTGGTCAAATTCTACATCAACGAACGCGAGGCCACCACTCTCCTGCTCCCCGGAGGCCCCTACTACCGCTGGGAGGACTTCAAGAAGGCCGTACGCTACCGCCCCGTGATGGGTGAAGTCGAGGCCACGGTACAGACCGGCGTCAAGGAGATTTCCGGCCTGTGCGCCCACCCTTCGGGCAAGGGCTGGCTCGCAGCCTCCGACGAGGACGGTCTCTGGAGCGTCTCCCCCGACGGTGAAAGCACCCCGTTCTGGACAATGAAGGCCGACTGGCTCGACTGCGAAGGCGTCACCATGGACCCCAAGACCAAAGACGTCTACTACGTGGTGGAGGGCAGGCAGGAACTCTGCCAGCTGGCTGCACCCGGATACGACAAGCCCGAGACCCTTCTCACGCTCAAAGACACGGCATTCGACACCAATCACGGCTTTGAGGGAGTGACATGGTTCAAGGACGGCACCCTGCTCGTAGGCAACCAGTACCAGCCCATCCAGCTGATACACTACTCGCCCAGGGACGGCATCCTTTCCCGCAAGGAACTGAAGAACACCTCCGAAATCGCCGGCCTGTGCTACGACCCCGTAACCGGATTCCTGTGGATAGCGGACAGCTTCAAGTTCAAGCTGCACCTCTGCAATACCGACGGCGAAGTGCTCCTCAGCTATCCCATACCGTTCATAGCCAACGGTGAGAGCCTCTGCGTCGACCACGCCGGCAGCTGCATCTGGGTCGGTGACGACGAGACTAGCAAGATATACAAGATTCATTTCGACAAGCTGTAAAATGTTATTAGGAATCGACATAGGCGGCACCTCCCTCAACCTGGGAATCGTATCCGGGGCGTCTCTCCTGCGCAGGGTAAGCTTTCCGTCCTTCAATGCTGAAGCCACATGCGAGGAGACGCTCGAATACCTCTCCGAAAAGATTTTCGAGATTCTCACCCCGGAAGTTTCCCGCATAGGAATAGGCGTTCCCACGCTGGTGGATTCCCAGAAGGGCATAGTGTACAACGCCACCAACATCCCCAGCTGGAAAGAAGTACACCTCAAGGAGTTCCTGGAGGAGCGCTTCGGGCTTCCGGTATGTGTGAACAACGACGCCAACTGCTTCGCCCTGGGCGCGGCCGCGTCCGTGAAGGGGCCCCATGAGGTAGTCGTAGGCATAACCCTGGGCACCGGCACCGGTCTCGGAATAGTCGTGGACGGCAAGCTGATGTGCGGAGCCAACTGCGGCGCCGGCGAGCTTTGCTCCGTGCCCTACAACGGCAGCGACTACGAGTCTTTCTGCTCCAAGAAATTCTTCGAAACCCGCGGCTGGGGCAGCCGGGAGGCCGTCCGGGAGGCCGAGGCAGGCAATCCTGCCGCTCTGGAGTTCTTCCGCGAATTCGGCACCCACGTGGGCAACCTTCTCACGCTCGTGATGTATGCCTACGACCCCGACTGCATCGTCTTCGGCGGAGGCATTTCCCATACGGCCCCCTGTTTCAAGGGGCCTATGATGGAAACGCTGCGCCGCAATTATCTGTATCCCCACGCCCTCGAGCGCCTGAGCATCCACTTCATGCCGGGCGACGAAATGGCCTTGCTCGGGGCCTCACTTCTCTGACCAACCACAAAAGACATGAAACGCATAGCACTGATTATCACCATCATTGCCGCAGCCGCATGCACCGGCGTACAGGGTCTGGGCACCTGGACCCTTTCGCAGGAAGGCTCGGCAAAAAAGTACACCGTACAAGTTCCCTGCACCGTGGCGGGCGCCCTCAACGAGGCCGGCGCATTCGGGCCCGGAGTGCTTGAGCAGGACCGCTACAAAAGCATCGACACCGCGCAGTTCAGCACTCCCTGGGTGTTCAGCACCCGCTTCAACGCTCCCACCGGGCAGCACAGCATACTGCGGTTCAACGGTCTGGGCTATTCGGCGGACATCACCCTCAACGGCACCCTCATAGCGTCGGCGGACACCACCCTGGGCGTCTTTGCCGTACGCGAATTCGACATTTCTTCCATCGCACGCAAAATCAACGACCTGCAGGTCAAGGTGTACCGTGCGCCCAAGCAGAGCCTCAACACCGGCTACGTTGACTGGAACCCGCGTCCGGTGGACGAGAGCATGGGTATCCTGCAGAAGGTAGAACTCATATCCACTCCCGACGTGAGGGTGAAGGACATCTTCGTCAAACCGCTGGTCGACCCTTCCGACCTCGGCAAGGCCAGTCTCGACATCGAGGTAACGCTTCAGAACCTCAGCGACGAAAGCGTCAGCGGAAGCCTCTCGGGCGTATTCGAGTCGGGCAGCTTCTGCGAGCCGGTGACCCTGGACGCCGGCCAGACCAGCGTCGTCAGCGTCCGTCAGGAGGTAGTCAACCCCCGCATCTGGTGGACCCGCGAAATGGGCTTTCCCGAACTGTACAGACTCACCGCAAGCTTCGTGGTGGACGATATGGTATCGCACAGCAAATCAGTGCGTTTCGGCATACGCAGCATAGAGTCATGCATCGACTCCTACGGACACAGGCTGTTCATCCTGAACGGGCGCCCGCTCCTCTTGAAGGCCGGCGGCTGGACGGACGACATCTTCCAGCAGGACACCCCGGAAAGAATCCGCAGGCAGGTTGAAATGACTGCCGACATGGGGCTCAACTGCATACGTTTCGAGAACATCTGGGGCAAGGACGACACCGTCTACGACGCCTGCGACAGCCTCGGCATCCTCGCGCTGGTCGGCTTCAGCTGCCAGTGGGAGTGGAACGGCTACTGCGGCCTGCCCGAGAAATGGGGTTTCGGCTGCATCAACGGGCCGGAGTATGAAGACCTTGCCGTCAGGTACTTCGGCGACCAGGTCACAAGGCTGCGCAACCACGCCAGCGTAATCGGCTGGCTGACAGGCAGCGACTGGATCCCCAACCCCAGTTTGGAGAAACGTTACCTCGAGCTCTACGAGAAGCTTGACTACAGGCCGTACGTGTGCTCCGCAAAGGGTATCACCAGCACCGTAAGCGGTCCGTCGGGCACCAAGATGGCCGGCCCTTACGAATACGTCGGTCCCGATTACTGGTACCGCGACACCCGCAACGGCGGCGCATACGGATTCAACACGGAGACGAGCGCGGGCATGAGCTTACCTCAGCTTGAATCGCTCGTGCGCACCGTCGGCGAGGAGCATCTCTGGCCTGCCGACTCGGTGTGGAACTTCCATTGCACAGCTTCCACCACCGACATGAATTCGCCCCGCGCGGCGCTCGAGGCGGCGACCGGAGTGTACGGCGCCCCGGGAGGCATCCAGGACTTCGTACGCAAGGCCCACGCCCTCGACTACGATGCCACCAGGGCCATGTTCGAGGCCTTCCGTTGCAACGTGCCCCACACCACCGGAATCGTGCAGTGGATGCTCAATTCGGCATGGCCGTCGATGTACTGGCAGCTCTACGACTGGTATCTGGTACCCACCGCAGGC